>CAKOVA010000175.1 GCA_934120735.1 uncultured Prevotella sp. | reverse complement strand
GGAAAATACTTCATGTATTGGGGGGAACATGCGGTCTATGCGGCAACCTCCGACGACTTGGTCAACTGGACCCCGATATTGGATGAGAACAACGAACTGGCGACCGTGATCAAACCTCGTCCTCAATACTTCGACAGCGCATTGACGGAGTGCGGCCCTCCCGCTATCCTGACAGACAAAGGCATCGTCTTGCTTTATAACGGCAAGAACCATACAAACGACAGCAAACGCGACAAGCGTTTCACCGCCGGAGCTTACTGCGCCGGACAAATCCTGACCGACCCGAAAGAACCGATGAAGCTTCTGCAACGCCTGGACGTTCCTTTCTTCCGCCCGATGGCTTCATTCGAAAAAAGCGGACAGTATGTCGACGGGACCGTCTTTATCGAAGGTTTGGTCTTTTTCAAAAACAAATGGTATCTCTATTACGGATGTGCAGATTCCCAGGTCAGCGTAGCCATTTACGATCCGGCAAAGAAAACTCCTGGCGATCAGATCCCGAATTAAAAAGAATAATTTATGAAAAACATTTTTACAGGAATCTTTTTACTTGTGTCTGCCTGCTTCATGCAAGCTCAGACAACTAACTACTACCGCAATCCGGATAGAATCTATCTGGATTCGAAAGACGGACATAACGGAAGTTTCACTTGGCAGATGCATAAGGCCGACGAGACGAAAGACCCGGCAGAAAAAATTTCACAACCGGGCTATCAGACCGGACAATGGATGCCAGCGATCGTGCCCGGTACGGTCCTGAACTCCCTCGTCCACAACAAGGTATATCCAGAACCTTATTTTGGTATGAACAACAAGCTGGACCGGAATATCATCCCGGACCTTGCCAGAGCAGGACGCGAGTTCTACACCTACTGGTTCCGTACGGAATTCGATGTACCGGAAAACTATAAAGACAAAATCGTCTGGCTCCAGGTGGACGGTATCAACTACCGTGCCGAAATATGGGTAAACGGTTATCTGCTTGGCAATATGTCGGGTATGTTCAAACCGGAATATATCAATATCACCGATTTCGCCCGTATCGGCGGGAAGAATGCTTTGGCGATCAAAGTTTATCCGGTCGATATGCCGGGAACCATCAAACCGAAGCAATGGGGAGCCGCCGGCGAGTTTCATAATGGCGGAGACGGTAACATCGGACTGAACACAACCATGCTGATGAGTGTGGGCTGGGATTTCACCTTCAACGACGGTATCCGCGACCGTAATACCGGTATCTGGAAAAACATCAGCCTCTATGCTACGGACAAAGCGGTTATCCGCCATCCGTTCATCAAATCCGAACTCTCCAAACCGAACTACGACCTGGCAAAAGAGACGGTCAGCGTAGAGGTGACAAACCCAACACAGCGTGGCGTAAAATGCACGGTCAAAGGAGAAATCATCGGCGAAAACATCACGTTCAGCAAAGACCTGAACCTGTTCAGAGGGGAAACGAAGGAAATTAGTTTTACTCCGGAAGAATTTCCACAACTGACAATCAA
>CAKOVA010000174.1 GCA_934120735.1 uncultured Prevotella sp. | reverse complement strand
ATTCCAACCGATATATATTTACAAAATTCGTCGTGTCGGTTTCAACAAACTCAAAGTCTTTATCAAGTGTGCTTTTGATTTGCTCACCGTTTTCATTCTGATATATATATTCTATACTGTAAGGCTTTTTATCAGTTTTTGCCCTCATAAACTCCGGTATTACAGAAATGATATATGCATATCTGTCACCGCTGTCATAATTGAAATCCTTACAGAAGGAATCATATTCCCTCGTCTTGCTCTTATAGGCACCAAGTTCCGGAATTTCTACAGTAATTTCAATTTTGTGGTTATTATCAGCAATGCTAAGTTCTGTTGTTCCCAGTGCCTTTGCCGTTATGTAATAGCATCCTTCACTGCTGCTTTTTTCTATGCTTATTATCTCCGGGTTACTGTTATTAATGTCACTATTGATAACGCTGTACTTACCCTCAGCCGTCCTTTCAGCAATTACAAAGCTCGTATTTGCGGAAGGATCCAAGCACCAAGTTGTCCTTGCCAAATCAGCTATGCTTTCCTCACTGTTTTTTGCTTCAGCAAAACCGTTACTAACATTAACCTCATATTCGTCAAACAGTACCAATACCCCTGTTTCATTTATTTTATCGTGGCCTTTTGATGCCAGACAGCAGCTTTGTGTATATGTTCCTTCTTCATCATTATACTGAAATGCAATATCGTAAGAGTTCCAGCCTGCTGTTTCCGGCAGTTTAAGCTTATATATGTTTACTCCGTTTGCCTCATCGGTTTTAACAAACGAAATAAGGTCAGATGCATCTTCAAGCTGTGTGGAGCTATTATCTGTACATTTTATCTCATTAGGTTTCTTATCCTCTGCGCCTGTCTTAAATTCCGGTATTACAGAAATGATATATGCATATCTGTCATCATCATTAGCATAATTATCATATCTGAAATCAGTACAGTAGGTTTCATATGATCTTGTTTCACTCTTGTATGTACCAAGCTCAGGAAGTTCCACCTTGATTTCAATTTTATGCTCATTACCATTAACGCTAAGTTCTGTTATTCCCAGTGACCTTGCTGTTATTCTGTAACATTCTGCTCTTTCACTGTCTTTTTCAAAGCTGATTACAGAAGCCTCTTTGTTTGCAACACCCTCTTTAATAGCAGTATAAGTGCCGTCTTTATTCTTCTGTGCTATCACAACGGTAAAGTCATCCATAGGATACAATGTAGTTACTGTCGCTGCGTAATACTCTAGTGTTTTGCCTTCTTCTGCATCATTGCTTAGAGAAACAATACCGTCATTGCCTACTGCACACCTTTCTGCATTAAATAAAACAATTTGTCCTACTTGAACAACTTCCAAGTCTTCCCTTTCGGACTCTGCATTACCATTTGTCGCAAACACCATAGCCGGCATCATTGCCAGCACTAATGCAATGCTTAAAAATACTGTCAATACTTTTTTCATACTACGTTCCGTTCCGTAGTTGCTGTCATTTATTTTTAACATATAGTTCCCCCGTACATACAGACTGCAG
>CAKOVA010000173.1 GCA_934120735.1 uncultured Prevotella sp. | reverse complement strand
GCGACCATGAACGCTATCCGACAGGAAGTGGACAAGATAGACCCATCTATTTATATCTATGGTGAGGGATGGAGTGCTGGGACTTGTGCTTATCCTGTGGACAAACTCGCCATGAAAGCCTACATCCAACAACTGCCAGGCATCGCAGCCTTTAGCGATGAATTACGCGATGCTTTACGTGGGCCTTTCAGTGACGACAGGAAAGGAGCGTTCCTTGCTGGCATTGCTGGCGAGGAAGAGAGCATTAAATTCGGCATTGCCGGTGCCATAGCACACCCACAAGTAGACATGAGCAAAGTGAACTACAGCAAAATGGCATGGGCAACCGAACCCACACAAATGATTAGTTATGTAAGTTGCCACGACGACATGTGCTTGGTGGACCGATTGAAGGCGTCTATTCCCGACATTTCTACCGAAGAAATCATCCGATTGGACTTGCTCGCACAAACAGCAGTGTTCACTTCACAAGGTGTTCCGTTTATGTTGAGTGGTGAAGAGATGCTCCGTGACAAACAAGGGGTACACAACTCGTATCAATCTCCTATTGAAATCAATCGGTTGGATTGGGACAATTTGCAGCGTTACCCACAGGTGTTCAGCTATTACAAGGGTCTCATTGCACTGCGAAAGCAATACCGCGCATTCCGTTTGGGCAATGCCGAGGCTGTGCGTCAGCATCTCACATTCCTCCCAACAGAGCCATGCTTGGTGGGTTATCGCTTATTTGATACCCCCACTAACAGCTACATCTACGTGCTGCTCAATGCCAACAAGACCGCAAAACAGGTATCCTTACCCGCTGGAGCGTACAACGTACTGTGCTACGATGGTGTCATTGATGTCAATGGAACAGAGAAATTGATGCTCGACGAATATGCCGACAAGGCTATTGTCCCTGCACAGTCAGCGCTTATCTTGTCTATTAACAAGCAATAATTTTTTGTAGTAACAACAAATGTAATAAATAAAACAATACAGAAGCCTAATACTCGGAGAGGATGAACAACGAAAAAAGCAAAAAGAACTAAAAATGATAAGCTAAAAAAGGTTATAGTTTCCATTACAACAAATCAATAAAAGAATGGCAAATACCACAAAGACAATGACCATCTTCATTGACATCACCCTCAAAAAGCCCAAGATATGGAACTTTTATTCAAAGATTTATCTTACCAAATAGCAGGTGCAGCCTTTGAAGTACACAAAGACTTAGGATGCGGATTCTTAGAAAAAGTGTACCAAGAAGCATTTGCAATAGCTTTACAAGAACGTGGTGTTCACTTTGAAAGAGAAAAGAAGATACAGATATCGTATCACCAACGCCCTTTGTCTACACCGTATATCTGTGATTTTTGTGTAGAAAACAAGATTATTGTAGAACTAAAATCTGTGCAAAAGATAGAAGAGATACACAAGGCTCAACTGATTAACTATCTAAAGGCCACAGGAATGAAATTAGGAATTCTCATTAATTTCATCGAAATGATCATCCACCATATCCGGTTG
>CAKOVA010000172.1 GCA_934120735.1 uncultured Prevotella sp. | reverse complement strand
AAGACTTGCAGAAGCTGGAATTAAGACAGAAATTGATGATAGAGGTGTTTTGAAATTATCTGCTCAAAATAGTGGTGATAATGTTCATATCGGTGCAACTACCGATGAAACAAATTTAGTTTCTTTAGTTGGTTTAACAGCTCAAGAAGACGGAACATATGCTTCTACAAATTCATTGTTCAAGGCTTCTGTATCAACTAAATTAACATCAGAAGATTCAGGTTTTAATGAAAAGATTAAAGCAGGTACATTCAAAATTGGTGATGCGACGTTTACTATTGATGAAAATACAACGCTTTCTTCATTAATTTCAGACATCAATAGTAGTGATAGAGCGCAAGCTTATGCTTATTGGGATGATGCAAGCGGAAAATTATCTATTACATCTAAAAAAGAAGGCGCTTCATATATTAGTATCGAAGCCGGAACAAGTAATTTTACTGACGTAATGGGTTTAACAAAATCTGAGTATGATGCTGATGGCAATGTTGTTTCATCAAAAATGTATACAGATGCGCAAGAGCTTGGTTTAAATGCAATATTTTCAATAAATGGTACAACAATGACGTCCACTTCAAATACAGTAACTTCTGATATTTCAAGAATTAATGGTGTTACATTAACATTGAAACGTGCTAATACTGCTGATGACGGTAATACAACTTTGAAGGTTTCTCAAGATACTTCTCAGTTAAAAGAAGCAGTTCAATCATTTATTAAGGCTTATAATGAAACAATTGCTAAAGTGGAAGAAGTTACGGCAAGTGGTGCTGATCTTCATGGTGAAACATCTTTGACCAGTCTAACTTCTACATTGAAGCGTTATACAACAAGTTCTAATGCTAATGATGGTGTGTATAAACTTTTGTCTGATATTGGTATAAAAACTGCTTCAGCAGATGGTAATAATTTATCATCAGATGTATATGAGCTTTCTTTAGATGAAGATAAGTTTATGAAAGCATTGGAAGAAAATCCTGATTCTGTAAAATCTATGTTAACAGGTGATACGGGCATTTTTTCAATGATGGAAGATACTATTGAACAAAGTTTGAAATCTTCTGTAGGCTTCTTTGACGTAAAAACTTCTACTTTAGATTCTAATATTAAAAAGACGGAAGAAAAAATTAAGAAGAAAAATACAAACATAACGACTTATCAGTCACAGTTGGAAGCAAAATTCCAAAAAATGGAACAGGCAATAGCTTCAATGCAACAAAATTATAGCTCGTTCTTATCATCATAAGATATATGAAGCCGAAAGTGAGAGCTTTCGGTTTTTTAAATTTTGTGTTAAATTTAGGTGAGTTGGAGTAATGTAATTCTGTTTTGATGTATGATTTAACAAAAATATTACCGCATAAACCACCTATGATACTTCTTGATGATATCTTGGAAGTTGATATTGAGCATAATAAACTTAAGGCAATGTTTAAGGTTGAACCGAAGAAGGTTTTTTATGAACGAAAACTCGGCATAAATACGCTTGCCGGAATTGAATTTATGGCGCAGGCAATCGGGTGTTATGCTTATTTCAA
>CAKOVA010000171.1 GCA_934120735.1 uncultured Prevotella sp. | reverse complement strand
TGCGAAAGTACTCAGCAGCATTAGACTCCTGCTTGTTCTGTAGGAGTGCATCGGCCATAATGTAGAGAGCCTGTGCGCCCTCTTGCGTCCCTTCGTAGTGCGGTAAGACGTCGACCATTAGCTCTGCCACACGGCTATACTTCCCCTCGTTGTAGTACTTCTTGGCATAGGAGTAGCGGAGCGTGGGGTCTTTGGATTTCTGTATACGCATATACTCAGCGCAGCTACTAGTGCATAGGAGCCAGCAGCTGAGGACCAAGATGCGGAGGAGCGTTTGTCTAGTCATACTAAATACCTACAGTTGCACGCAAAGGTACGAAAAAAGAGATTAGAACGAGACCGTTTGTCCCGCCCGACATAGAAAAAGTGAAGATACCCTAGCCAGCTCGTCCGCGAGTAGGCTAGGGTATCTTGTTATAGATAGAGTGCGTCTAGAAGGAGTAGAGCGAGCTAATAGACTCGTGGCTACAGACTCGGCGGATAGACTCGGCAAAGAGTTCAGCGACGCTGATGATGCGTACCTTCTCGCTCTTCTTAGAGTAAGGTATTGAGTCGGTGAAGATCATCTCCATCAGACCAGACTGGTCGATGCGCTTCGTAGCGGGGTCGCTCATGACGGCATGTGTCGCAAAGGCTCTGACAGACTTCGCGCCGTGCTCCAGCATCAGGTCCGCAGCCTTGGTCATCGTGCCAGCGGTGTCGACGATGTCGTCCACGAGGATTACATCCTTGCCAGCTACGTCACCGATGATGGTCATCTCGGCTACCTCGTTTGCCTTAGCGCGACGCTTGTGGCAGATTACCATAGGTACCCCAAAGTGGCGAGCATAGCTATTCGCACGCTTCGTGCCACCCACGTCTGGGGTAGCGATGCAGAGGTTCTCCACGGGTATGTTTTGCTCGATATACTCAGTGAAGACGGTAGAGCCGTATAGGTGGTCTACAGGTACGTTGAAGAAGCCTTGTATCTGGTCAGCATGCAGATCCATCGTGATCAAGCGTGTGATGCCAGCTACAGAGAGGAGGTCTGCGATAAGCTTAGCACCGATAGAGACACGGGGCTTGTCCTTGCGGTCCTGTCTAGCCCATCCGAAGTAGGGTATGACGGCAGTGATGTAGTGAGCCGAGGCACGCTTGGCCGCATCGATCATGAGTAGGAGCTCCATGATGTTGTCGGCATTAGGGTAGGTTGACTGTACGAGGAAGATATCCTTGCCACGGATGCTCTCTTCGTAGAATACGGCAAATTCACCATCGGCAAAGTGCTCTGTACGCATCTTGCCCAGGGGGCAGCCTAGTGAGTCACAGATCTTCTCGGCGAGATTCTGAGAGGCTGAACCAGCAAATACTAGGTAGGGTAGTTCGTTCATTGTGTTATCAGTATAGAGACAATCAGTACCACAAAGGTACGACTTTAATAATAAACGAGGGTTACAACGATTCTTTGGTTCTAGGGCAACTCGGATGCTCCGATGATTTTGACTCCTCGGGAGGAAATCGGAAAGCTCCAGGGAGCAAACGAAATTTCCCCACGGAAGGC
>CAKOVA010000170.1 GCA_934120735.1 uncultured Prevotella sp. | reverse complement strand
GTTATCGTAGGCATTATTCCGGTGTTTGTGCTGTTAAGTAAGCTGTATATTGGACAGATGCGAAGGCTCACCCGACAGGTACGCGACTCGGATAGCAAGGTGCAAAGTGTGCTGCAAGAGACCATTCAGCACCGTATGCTCATCAAAACTTTGGAGAGCGACAGTGTGATGGTGGATCGATTGGAAAGCACACAGAGCGAACTTCGGCATCGGGTGGTAAAGCGAACGGCATTTAGTGTGGTATCAAACTTTATCTTGAACGCAGGATTCTCTGTGGGTTATCTCATCGCTTTCCTATGGGCAGCCTTGCGAATGGCTGACCAAACGCTGACTTTCGGAGGCATGACGGCGTTCTTACAATTAGTAAATCGTATTCAAGGACCAGCGCGCGACCTCACTCGTCTTGCACCTGTGTTTGTCGGAGTCTTTACGGCAGCCGAGCGATTGATGGAACTCGAGGAGAATCCTTTGGAGGAACAAGGCGACCCTATCCCCTTAACAGCACCGTGTGGGGTGCGCTTGGAGCACATTACCTACGCATACGATGATGGCGACAGTAATGTGATAGAGCAGTTGGACTTTGATTTTTACCCCGGTTCGTGCACGGCTGTTTTGGGTGAAACGGGGGCAGGAAAGACCACATTGATACGACTCATCTTGGCTTTGTTACATCCCAATGAGGGAAAAGTCATTCTATACAATCAACAAGGGCAAAAGGAATTGTCGCCCTTGATGCGCTGCAACTTTGTGTATGTGCCACAGGGAAACACGCTGATGAGTGGTACGATTCGCGACAACCTGCGATTGGGCAAGCTCAACGCTACAGAAGAGGAAATAAAAGCGGCGTTGGAAATGAGTTGCGCCTCGTTTGTCATGGAGCTTCCTGATGGCTTAGACACCGTTTGTACGGAAGCAGGAGGCGGATTGAGCGAGGGACAGGCACAGCGTATCAGCATTGCCCGAGCCTTGTTGCGCAACCGTCCAATCATGCTGTTCGATGAGGCTACCAGTGCTTTAGACCCCGAGACGGAGCGACAGCTCTTACATAATATTCTCTCTAATCACGACAAAACCGTGATATTCATTACTCACAGACCTGCCGTAGTAGACTACTGCGACCAAACGTTACATCTACAAAAACAATAATTAATCATGAAAAGAATTGTATTTCTCACATTTTGCCTGTTCTGCACAGTTGCAACATTGTTGGCACAAGATGATGATGCCAAGTATGCCACTCAGCTTTTAGAGGTTGGAACGACAGCACCAGCCCTTTCGCTGCCCACCATCAACGGTGAGACCTTATCGCTAAACGACTTCCGAGGGAAGTATGTGGTGCTGGAGTTTTGGGCATCTTGGTGCCCCGATTGCCGCAAAATCACACCGAAAGTGGAAGAGTCGGGAACAAAATATGCCGACCATGGCGTAGCTTTCATACACGTTTCGTTTGACACCAACAAAGAGGCATGGACTCAGTATGTACAGCAAAATTGGAAAAACAAGCAAGCATACCATGTTTGCAACTTTGAGAAGATGAAAGAATCGAAAGT
>CAKOVA010000169.1 GCA_934120735.1 uncultured Prevotella sp. | reverse complement strand
ATAAATTAGAGGTTGTTCCGGTAGAAGAAATTGTCAAAGTATCATATCCACTTTGGATTATAATTTGACCATCAGAAGTTATTGTTGCATCCATTCCCAAATCTTTGAATTTATTTAACAAACTTCCGATTGTTTCATCCGCTGTAATATTAATTGTATTTTTTTGTCCGTTAACAAGAACAGATAATGTTCCGGCAGATTTTTTACCGGTTTTATCAAAATAGCTTACCAAAGTTTCTTCTGTCGCAGAAGTAAATGTTGTTTGAATAGAAGAAGTTTGTTCCATACCAACATATTGAAGTGAAGATTTGAAACCACCGGTGAACAATTTTTCTACTATATTAGAAGAATTTGTTGTGCTTTTTGATTTTTGGACATAAGAATCACCTTTGCCAAGTATTGTTAATATTGCAGCATCATGGCTCGCTTTTTCAACCAAGCTTGTTTCAATTCCAAAACTTTTTAATGTATCCATAAATGAGCCCAAAGTTTCATCAGAGGATACTAAAGCGGTATATTTAACACCATTATTATAAACATAATACTCACCGGTAGTTACACCTAATTGTGATAACAATGTTTCACGTGTTGCTGCAACATTAATTGTAGAAGTCTTAGTAACTTCTAAAGTCTTACTGTCATAAGTACTTGTACTTATCCAATTGTTCAAATCAATACCGAGCAAAGTCAACGCATTAGAAGCCTTAGTTGTGTCCGAATAATTCTGCAACACACTATCGCCCGTATTTTTAATCATCAATTGACCTTTTTCATTTATTACGGATTCAAACCCAAATAACGCAAGTTCGTCCATCAAAGTTCCGACCGTATCATCTGCAGTAAGTGAAATATTTGTCTTAACCCCGTCTTTTACAACAGTAATAAAACCGGCTTTATAAGTTCCTTCATTAATATCAGCGAGCTTAGTTTCACGAGTAATCGCACGTATTTCATTTTTTGGCACATCCAAATGATTTGACTTATAAATATTTACAAAATTCCATTCCGCAAACAATGTTGAAACAATGTTTGAATTTGTATCCGCTCCTGAAAATGCTGATGTTGCAAGATACGTATTATTATAAGCACCGACTGAAAGTGAACCATTTTCGTCAATATCAGTAATCAAACCATATTGCGCAAGCATTGCTTTCAAATCGTCAACAGTCATATCATCAGTAACTGTTTCAGTATTTCTTACACCACTATTGTAAACATAGAATTTACCTGTAGTAATGCCTAAATTCTTACCGCTTGTATCTCTCAAATCTTTCAACTTAGTAGAACCGCTAACTTTATCGTTAGTATCAGTAGTGTACTTCAATTTTTGGCTTGTAGAGTCATATCTTGTAGACCAAGCTCCGGAAACACCAAATTTTTGTAAAATATTAGATGCGTTTGAACTTGAAATACCGCTTGTAGTTAAATAACTGTTATTATTACCATCAAAATAAAGCTTTCCTTCCTGAGAAATTCCGACAGTAATTCCGTAAACAGAAAGTTTTGCTCGCAATGTTTCTAAAGTATCATTTACATCAATATTCAGGGTGCTTCTTGTAC
>CAKOVA010000168.1 GCA_934120735.1 uncultured Prevotella sp. | reverse complement strand
ACAGATGAATCGATCTATTCCTGGTTTTTATTATAAAACAGCGCCTCCAAGAGCGCAAGCCGCACCCCTCTATGCAGCATATTCCTCCCTCCGCCCGTCTCGGCGATTTTCTCCTTTTCTGCCACAGCAGGTTTTCCAACTGTTCTTCGCCTGATTGAAAAATATGCCGATCTATGCAAAAACAAAGTGACGCAGCATCTACTTTCAGCTGCATCAGGAGGAACTATGAGAAAGCGGCTATCCTGCCTCAAAACCTTCCATTGGCGGTTGTGGTTCTCCCTTTGCGCCCTCGCGCTGGTTCCCGCGGCCTATCAAACGATCAAGACCATGCTGATCTCTTCCGCCGCCGAGCCGGGCGTGTTCGACATCCTTGGGCAGATGGAATGGTTTGACCTGATCGACGAGACCCTGCGGGCGTTTTTGATCCGCCCGCTGTATTCCGTCCTAAATAAAATTTTCAAGGAAGGGCGGGCAGACTTTGCGGCGGTGGCCTTCCAGACTGGTCTTTGCGTATGCCTGTTGTATACGCTTTTCTCCGTCGGCGTTCTGGCCTATGGCGCGCATCTCATACGGCTCATCAACCCGGCGGAGATTGGACCGGGCATTTTGACGATCTTTTGATTGGGAACACTCATTTTTTACTCCTTTTTTCGCTGTATTCTTTTCTTTACTCCTTAAAAACGGCAACAAAAAAGAGAGGTCGCGCAGCTATCGCCTAAAAATGCTCTCTCTTATATCTGAAACAACAATATGCGCCTTACTTATACGTTTTACCTCTACATTTATTGGGCGGAGGGTATGCGATTTTGAGGTAAAGAAAAGTTTTGATTTATCATTGAGAAAAGCAAAATCTGCGGCTGTGCGCCATACAAAAGTTTTATTTCTCTTTCATTTTCTAATTATATTATATCTGAATTTTGAGATTTTTTCCAATTTCAAGGGGCGTTCTGAAAACTTGACAGGATGCGCTCCGCTACGGCGGGCGGCGACAATGAAAAAGCCTCCCACAAGGGGAGGCGAGATAGATAAAGATTACTTCGTATAAAAATAGCCATACATATATGTTGTGTGTTGTATTTCCTTATCGCCTTTGTAAATATACTGGTCTCTGACTAAATTATTCTCGTCATATTCCCACTTATAAGTATAGCCATGGAGGTCCTTTTCTTTAGTTAAATTGCCATTTTCATCATAAGTGAGGTACTTTTTTTCAGTTAAATTGCCATTTTCATCATAAGTATTGGAGCACGCATATTCAATATCTATAATTTCCCCATCTTTTACTTTTTTATAGCTAATGGCATTTCCATGAGAATCGCATTCCAGTTGATAATTTGCAATGATTTCTCCTGCAGTAGACCTTATTTCTTGAGAATACCCCCCGTTTTCATCATAGGTATAAAAACTTCTTCTAGTGGATTTTTCAGTGTTTTTTTGTCCATATATAAAAACCATTTCACCTGTTTCACAGGTTTCACAGGTTTTGGGCTTTCCGTTCTCGTAATAAGTATAACTATTTGTTGTTGTAATTGTTGTTGTAGAGGAAGATAAGCTAGAGTCATTAAA
>CAKOVA010000167.1 GCA_934120735.1 uncultured Prevotella sp. | reverse complement strand
TTTGCAAAGATAATAAGGAGATGTTCATGGATAATAAAGCAGCAACATTAGAATTAGGTACTAAACCTGTGGGGGCATTACTGATGCAATACGCCATGCCTGCCGTGATTGCCATGACGGCATCCTCCTTGTACAACATGGTTGACCGTATCTTTATTGGACAGGTAGTAGGTCCCATGGCTATTTCAGGATTAGCTATTACCTTCCCGTTCATGAATTTGTCTGCCGCCTTTGGTGCTGCTATTGGTGTGGGATCGTCTACTGCTATTTCTGTGAAGTTGGGACAGAAGGACTACGATATTGCCGAGAATGTATTGGGAAACTCTGTTACATTAAATATTATTATAGGACTTGCCTTCGGAATTATCTGCTTACTCTTTTTAGATCCCATTATCCTATTCTTCGGAGCCAGTGAAAACACCTTGCCTTATGCACGAGACTATATGGAAGTTATCTTAATTGGTAACATCATATCTCACATGTATTTTGGTATGAACAACGTGCTGCGTGCTGCCAGCAAGCCCAATCAAGCCATGTACGCCACCATGTTTACGGTGGTCATGAACGCTATTTTGGACGCAATCTTCATTCTTTGGTGGGGCTGGGGCATTCGAGGAGCCGCTTTTGCGACGATTATTTCACAAGCCATCGCATTGGTTTGGCAACTCAAGTTGTTTAGCAACCCCAATGAGTTGTTACATCTAAAAAGAGGTATCTATCGCCTCAAATCAGATTTAGTGAAAAATATCATCGGCATTGGCATCTCTCCTTTCCTAATGAACGCTTGCGCTTGTATCATTGTTATCTTCATGAACAATCAGTTTGTGCGCTATGGAGGTGACATGGCAGTAGGAGCTTATGGCATCGCCAATAGTATCGGCGTGGTTTTCATCATGTTCGTCATGGGCATCAATCAAGGAATGCAGCCTATTGCTGGCTATAATTACGGTGCTATGCAGCTCGATCGGGTGATGAGGGTTTTAGAGTTATCCATTATAGCTGCCACGGTTATCATGACCGTTGGTTGGGCTATCGCCATGTTTATACCTTACTATTGCGTGCGTCTCTTTACAAACGACCCGACACTCATTGAGATGTCTATCAAGGGAACACGTATTGACCTGCTGATGTTCCCTGTTGTCGGGGCACAGATGGTGATTACCAACTTCTTTCAATGTATCGGAAAAGTAAAAATTAGCATTTTCCTGTCTTTATCCAGACAGCTACTTTTCTTATTACCTCTGTTGGCTATCCTACCTCCCATGTTTGGAATAGATGGCGTATGGGCCGCTTTACCTGCATCAGACCTTGTGGCGGTGATTGTAGCGGTGATAATGATGACGATTTATATGAAGAAATTCAAAATACAACATAAAGAATCTACCAATGGAAAACAAGGACAAACTGATTATTAATATTGGGCGCCAAGTGGGCAGTGGTGGACGCATTATCGCCAAACTGCTTGCCGATGAGTTTGAATGTCAGTTTTATGACAAAGAGATACTCAATTTAGCTGCTAAAGAAAGTGGGTTCAGTGAGAAGTTTTTTGAGCAGAATGATGAGCAACGAGGATTC
>CAKOVA010000166.1 GCA_934120735.1 uncultured Prevotella sp. | reverse complement strand
GCCGTTGACAACCGCCCCGGCAGCTTTACACTGGATCGCACGTGCGCTCATCAATTCGCCCCATAAAGCATAAGCAGGAGAAGAACCGGAACAAACATATACCTCGTCTTCCTTCAGGTCGTCCAGCGCTTCAAGCATCAGGCCGAAGGAGCGTTTCAGCACAGGGTTCACCCCTTTATCCTTTCCGGCATCCAGCACATCGGCCTCTAATACCGTCATGGCACGTCCGGCCACCAGCATGTCGTCACGAAGCGGGCGGATACGAGGTGGCAAAAACTGGCGCGTATAACCCATCTTATCCATAATATCACCGACCACCGCGGTGTAAAGCTCTTCCTTTATCAAAGCAAACAGAGCTTTATCGTCTTTCCATTCTTTCATTGTGAATTCCTTTTTACAATTCGTCTTTCTACCAGCAAAGATAAAGCCCGGAGGGAAGAAGATACGGCAGAAACACCCCCGGTTGCTTATGCTACGAGGAACAGAAAAAGGGAAAAAGTAGAGAAAACGGCACTGTCTATTTTTTCCCTTTCTCGCATTTTAGAGATTATCAAAACGCTCCTTGTCTCCATGATCAGTACACAACAAGACCGTTTTAATCCACTACTGAAAAATAAAGAATTCTATGCTACATATAACCATTCACAGAATACCCCCGCAACAGCTTCATTTCATAATAGCAAGTACATTACTTTATTCTTCTGCCGGATAATTCGCTTTCACTGGCCAATACGGATTCTGATAAATCGGAGAATCTGAATAAGCTTCCTTATCTTTCGTAGAAGTGATCATGAAATGTTGCATGGCTATTGGATTTAGATAGTGAGCCATATGCCATCCATATCCTTCATAAGCACGATTCGTTTTCAATATCTCATACGGACGCAGATAGGCACTGGCAGAAGGTGATGAGACATTTGATTTTGGATCCTTATCATAAACTAAATTATAACCGGCAGCAGCATATCTTTCTGGCAAATCCGTGTTCCACAATTTAAAACCTTCGATGTGGTATTTCTTCGTCATCAATTGATCCATCGAACGCCAACGTTTCAAATCCGAACTACGAAAGCCTTCACTCAAAAACTCATTACGCCTTTCTCTACGTATATTAAATAGAATTGCATCATTTAATATCTTTCCTCCAGAGTAAGCAGCCCAATCAAGTACAGCCTCTTTTTGCATATCGGTCGCTTGTATTGTTTTATTATAATCCTCTTCGATATGAGCACGATGTCGTAGAGCTCTCCAGTATTGATTTGCTTTACTATCCAAATTACCAAAACATTCGTAATAAGCCTCTATATAATTCAGATAGGCTTCTGCAGCACGAAAAATAGGGACACCTGTTTCTCCTTGCCAGTTGTTGCAATACAGATGATCCCAATACCAATACTTACGCGATACGTAACCGGTATTGTTCCGCAAAGTATAAACGCCATTGATTATATCTGGCAATTCTGGTTCCACTGGTACTCCATGCGTCCCCTTTCCTACATTCAGCCAGATATTGATCATACCTGGTTGCTTCATAAATAAACGGATACGATCGTCTCGATTTTCAACTATCTCTTGTGAAGAGG
>CAKOVA010000165.1 GCA_934120735.1 uncultured Prevotella sp. | reverse complement strand
GATTGCGCTATGAATTTCCGCAGCAAGACAGCTTGACCTATTTCCTCATTAAGGAAGAACATACGCAGTTTGCCATGGCTGGCGACCATACGGCATGGTGGATTCCGGGCGACTATGACACGCAAGAGCAAAAGACACAGCAAAGCAAACTCTCCGAAATAAGGGGGCGTTTCCATGATGCGGTGAACTGGGGAAACTCGTCGGTGGCAGTGTTCTCGCCAACAGGCGTGCAGACCTCGCTACAAATGAAAAGCCAAGATGGGTTGTACATCAACATCCACGAGGCAGCTTGTGTGGACTATTCTACCATGCACCTCAACTTAGACGATAAGACTATGACGTTTGAAAGCTGGCTCACTCCAGACGCATACGGTGCCAAGGGGTGCATGCAAACCCCTTGTAAGAGTCCGTGGAGAACGGTAATGGTGAGCGATGACGCACGCGATATGTTGTCGAGCAACCTCATCCTGAACCTCAACGAGCCGTGCAAGATAGAAGATACGAGTTGGATTCATCCCACAAAATACTGCGGTGTGTGGTGGGAAATGATTGTTGGCAAAAGCGCATGGAACTACACCGATGAGTTCCCGTCTATCAAACTCGACCAGATAGACTGGAGCAAAGCAAAGCCAAACGGACGCCATGCGGCTAACACAGACAAGGTGAAGCGATACATCGACTTCGCTGCCAAGAACGGATTAGACCAAGTTTTGGTGGAGGGATGGAACGTAGGTTGGGAAGATTGGGCGAACCATTGGAAGCAAGACGTGTTCGACTTCGTTACGCCTTACCCAGATTTCGACCTGAAGGGACTCAACGAGTATGCTCATTCCAAGGGTGTAAAACTCTTGATGCACCACGAGACATCATCCAGTGCCGTGAATTATGAACGACATTTGAAAAATGCTTTCAATCTCATGAACCAACATGGATATGATGCCGTGAAGACAGGATATGTAGGTGACATCATTCCTCGTGGCGACCATCACTTCTCTCAATCCATGAACGACCATTATATGTATGTGGTGAAGCAAGCCGCCAAGCACCATATCATGGTGAATGCCCACGAAGCGACACGCCCAACGGGCTTATGCCGAACATGGCCTAACATGGTTGGCAACGAAAGTGCAAGGGGTGGAGAGTACGAAGCCTTTGGAGGAAACAATCCAGACCATACCACTATCCTTCCTTTTACTCGCTTACAGGGCGGACCGATGGACTACACACCGGGTATTTTTGTAACGAAACTGTCAGAATGGAGCAACAATACCAGCTTTGTACACTCTACCTTGGCAGGACAGTTGGCACTCTATGTCACCATGTACAGCCCACTACAAATGGCTGCCGACTTGCCCGAACACTATGAGAAGTACGATGATGCGTTCCAATTCATACGAGATGTGGCTGTAGACTGGGACGACAGCAAGTATTTGGAGGCTGAACCCGGCGACTATATCACCGTGGCTCGCAAGGCAAAAGGTACGGACAACTGGTTTATCGGGGGCAAATGCGACGAGAACGGACATAAGAGTGTCATCAAACTCGACTTCCTCGACAAGGGTAAGAAGTACAGATGCACGATTTATGCCGATGCTAAAAATGCCCATTACGACCACAACCCA
>CAKOVA010000164.1 GCA_934120735.1 uncultured Prevotella sp. | reverse complement strand
CTGACAAACTATGTGGTTGCGGATGCCTACTTCTCCAAATCCACATTTGTGGATGGTGCGCTTGAAATGGGATTTCATGTAATCAGCCGATTTAGAGATGATGCCTATTTCCGGTATCTCACCGCAGAACAGTCTACAGGTAAAAGAGGGAGACCTAAATTATATGACGGTAAAATCGAGATAAAACACCTGGAAGAGGACAGATTTGAAATGATCAATTTGGAGAATGGGCAAGGACGTATTCTTTCAGCAGTAGTGCATTCACGTTCATTGAGTAGAGATATACTGTTGTGCATTTGGGAAAGTGAAGATAAGAAAGTACATAAACTATATTTCTCAACTGATATTCAAATGAAGGCGATAGATGTGCTGGATTTTTATAAAACACGCTTTCAAGTCGAATTTTGCTTTAGAGACAGTAAGCAATTCACAGGACTAACAAATTGCCAAAGTCGGGATATTGATAAGCTCCATTTTCATTTCAACGCTTCACTGACCAGCGTAAATCTGGCTAAAGTCAAAGCGCTGGAGAAAGGAACACTCTTATCAATGGCTTCAGTGAAAGTGCTATGCCACAATATTTTCCTCATGCAACGATTTATTTCAGTATTAGGCATTGAACCGAATCCGGAAATAAATCGAAAGCTATGGGAAGAGACTATTAAATTTGCGGTAATTGCTGCATAAGTGTTAAGGAAATGTTTAACGAACTATTGTGTAAAGACAGAAAGATGAAGTATGGAAGTATTGGGATTTCGCTTGATCCTAAATATTGGGACTCCAAAGCCAATAAACCTACTTCCAAATGTCCAAACAAAGAAAGTGGAACAACTACCTGTATTCGTGAAAAGTATCTTTTAAGGACAAATAGAGCAATTCTCTGAATGAGAAATCTGGATGGGAACTGAAGAATAGATAAATATAGTGGCAATACCTCTTGCCTATTTCAAATTCAAAAGTATGATAATAAAGAGAGAGGTTCCTTTAAGAAAATGATTTTCTGTTTGGCAAGAGGCTATAATTTAAACTGTGTTAGCAAAGTTAATATTTTATTCCTTGATGACACAGTTTAAATTACAGCCTCAATAAAGGCAGAGAGTACCCCTAAAAAAACGGATTGATTTTTCCGTCGGTCGCTTGTTTCCGCTGCCGTCGACGTCCATTGTACAGACGTGAAAGGAAAAAAGTTTTCGGCAGAATACGCTTCGAAGGAGGAAGATTCTGCCCGAAGCGGCCTGCCACCCGACTTTTTCACTTTCAATGAAGTCTGTACTAACTTCCATGGACGGCGAGGAACCGGCTTTATAATCTTTCACTTTGGATAATCTCGTCCGGCATCGGTAGCGACAATAATTTCGTCCCCACGACTGAACAGCTCTTTAATAACTTTAAGTTGCTTCATCACATCGGGATCGTTCTTGTACTCCTTGCCCTCTTTCACCTGTCGGGGTAAGAGCTTAAACTCGGTGAGGAGTATCGGCAGATTCTCACGCTTAAAGCCCTCGATCCCGTAATGCTCCGGCATGGCAAGCCCTACCAGATGCCCGAACGCCCATGTAACGGCATATCCGTTACCCTCTATATAGCCCTCTTTTTTATTGTTTGCACCGACTACGGCAGCTATACTTTTAG
>CAKOVA010000163.1 GCA_934120735.1 uncultured Prevotella sp. | reverse complement strand
TAGCAATATCAGGCTGATAAAGTTCACCTATAGTTTTCATTTCTGAACTTAAAGCTGTATCTCCGGCATGATAAATTGTTTTGCCTTCTATTTCAAAAACATATCCGCAAGGACATCCGCCATAAATTCCATCTGAAGTTGAGCTTGAATGAAATGCCGGAACTGTTATTACTCTTCCCCAGCTATATTCATTCCAACTGCCTAAGCCAACATCATTTGTTCGTGCACCTTTTTTTGCGCAATAATTAGCTAATTCGAATATAGCAGTAATTGGAGCGCCTGTTTCATGCGAAATTTCTATTGCGCTACCAAGATGATCAGCATGAGCATGAGTAACAAAAATATCATATATATTTTCAGGTTTATAATTTGGCACACAAACAAGAAAAGGATCTATTAGAATTTTTTTACCTGCTGTTTCTATCTCAAACGCACTATGACCTAAATATTTAATATCCATTTTGCCCCCTTCATTTTTAAAACACTAATCACCATATTTTTCCATTAATTTTCTTAATCTTTTATATTCTTTACCCCATTTTTGCATAGATTCTATTACCGGTCGTAAAGTATAACCTATGTCGGTTAAATAATATTCAACTCTTAGCGGAAGTCCTTCATATTCTTCCCGTATTATTAATCCATCTTCCTCCAGTTCCTTCAAACAATTTGTAAGAACCTTCGCAGTACAACCCAAATTCTTTTTAAGCTCAACAAATCTCATTTCTTTTTTAAGCAATTCTTTTATAACAAGAATTTTCCACTTTGCCCCAATCAATTGCAAAACAACACTAACCGGATTCGTTGCTAAATCTTTATATTGCATCTAATATTTATACCTTATTTTCATCATTTTTAGATGAATTGTTCCAAAGTTCTCTAAGCTTGTCCTTAATCCCCATTCGCCCGTGCCATTTAATAACAAGTCTTTCTTCATATCCCAAGCCACCATTTATCTTAACGCAATCAGAAATAGAAAATACGGCTTCAGAAATAGATATTCTTACGATGAAATGTGGGGTTTGATACCTTCCGGCATCCATCCAAACTTTTATGTTGTTATATTTTTCAACACTTACGTTTCTAATGTTGTGAGCGTCGGCTTGTTCATCCAACATAAACTTCTTCAAACTATCTTCCAAATCCTTAAATGTAGCCATTATTACCTCATTAATTGTTTAAACTATGAATAGGAGCAGGTATTCTACCACCACGTTTTACAAAATTTTCCGACGATAGTGTGTTTACTTTCATAATTGGAGCTTCACCGAGAAGTCCTCCAAACACGACCTTGTCACCAACTTTTTTGTTTGGTGCAGGAATAATTCTTACCGCTGTTGTTTTTTTATTAATCATGCCAATCGCCATCTCATCAGCAATCATTCCCGCAATTGTAGAACTAGGTGTATCACCGGCAATTGCAATCATATCAAGCCCAACAGAACAAACACAAGTCATTGCTTCCAATTTATCAAATGTTAAATACCCTTTGCTTGCTGCTTCAATCATGCCGGCATCTTCTGAAACAGGAATAAATGCGCCAGATAATCCGCCAACATAAGAGCTTGCCATAATGCCACCTTTTTTAACCGCATCATTAAGCATTGCTAAAGCTGCAGTTGTTCCATGCGCTCCAGCATGTTC
>CAKOVA010000162.1 GCA_934120735.1 uncultured Prevotella sp. | reverse complement strand
TCATGGGGTGAGTATAATCCTTCACCATCTCAATAATTTCGTTGTTGTTGTGCGAATAGGTAAGCGAAGAGTTCCAAGCCAACTCGCCAAAGTTGTCGTGATAACCCAGAGTCATCTCCACACCGCGGTTCTCCACATTTCCTGCTTGTAAATATACGGCTTTATAACCAGAGCTTTCGGGCAATTCACCGATAAACGTTTGGTTGTAGGTGTTCGATTTGTACCATGTGAAGTCGAAAGATAGCTTTTTAAATAAACGTGCCGTCAAACCAAGCTCATACGACTTTGTACGTTCTGCCTTATAATCGGTAAACGGATAAATGTCGGTTGATTTCAAACTACCGCCCAAAATAGGCGTTGTAATGGTTCCCGGTGTCATACCCGAACGTGATACAGGCGAACCTACTTCGGTGAACGAACCTCTTACTTTGAGGTAAGAAATGGCTTTGGGTAATTTTACCATTTCAGAAATGATGCCTGACAAACCAACCGAAGGATAGAAGAACGACTCTTCGGAAGAATTAACCAAGCGCGAATTCCAGTCGTTTCTGCCTGTCAAGGTAAGGTAGAGCATGCTCTTGTAGCCTAATTCAGCACTGGCAAAGGCTGCAACATTGCGCACCTTGCTGTCGCCACCTTCCTCGCGAATCTTACTATCGGTAGGATCGATGTTCGTCAAAGAGAATTTATTGGGTACCAACGTCAGGTTACCACCATAGCCTCTGGTGAGTGAGCCATAATCTGAATAGCTGTAACCAATGTTGGAAGCTAAGCTAAAATCGCCAAAACGTTTATTGATACTGGCAATAAAGTCAACATAGGTCTGGTGATCTTTATAGTTATAGTATTCGTATGCGCCCTTTGACTTAGCAAACACATCGTATGAAGAAGCATAAATCTTTCGTTCGCTCGTCATGAAAGTTCTGTCAAAACGTACACGACCTGCAAGATCCAACCAGTCTAAGACGTGATAAGTGAGACCTGCATTAAACATATATCTGTCTTTATCATCAGGAGCTAAATTACGATAAGCTGTCCAGTAAGGGTTTTGATTGGCAAATTTACCATCTAATATTGGCCAATACTGCAATGGGAAGTTTCGTGTATTGTCGTAACGCTCAAACGTTTTGATGGCATCAAACGACTCGCCACGTGGGAACAAATAAGCAGCAACAATAGGATTCCAATACTCACCTTGAGATACCATATTGTTGTCTTTTTGCTTGATGTACGATGCGCCTAAATCTAATTGAACCTTACCACCAAAGAGTTTTGAAGAATTACGGACTGTAAAGTTCAATCGGTCGTACGTATTGTTTGGCACAATGCCCTTTGAATTAGTCGAAGCTACCGATGCAAAGGTTTGATTGTACTCATTACCTGTGTTTAAGGTCAATGAGTTGATAAAGTTAGTACCTGTGCGGAAGAAGTCTTTTGCAGGGTCGTATGAACTGGGCGTTGCAAGCTTTTCACCCCAGCTCTCGTAAGAGCCTGCTTTGTTACCATAAGTGTTTTGGAACTTAGGCATGAGTAAGGGAGAGCTGAAATCGGCTGCTGACGAGAAAGATATCTCCATTTTCCCCTCTTTACCCTTTTTAGTGGTAATGAGGATAGCGCCATTCGCTGCATTACTACCATACAAGGCAGCGGCAGAAGG
>CAKOVA010000161.1 GCA_934120735.1 uncultured Prevotella sp. | reverse complement strand
GAACACGTTCTATTGTATATCCATTATTATTTAAAACAATAATAATTGGTTTTAAGCCTTGTCTTAAAATATTTCCGATTTCCATTGCCGTAAGTTGATGAGAACCTTCGCCGGTAATAGTTACAACACGAGACTTAGGCTTAGCAACACACATACCTAAAGTTGCAGGAGTTGCCCAACCTATAGAGCCCCACAAAGTTTGTGTTTGAAGTTCTACGCTATTTGGCATTTTCATCGGCACAATACCATGAGGAACAATTCCGGTTTCTGCTATTAAAATATCATTTTCTTTAATAAATTCCTGTAATCTTGGATAAATATAATCAGAAGTTAATTTATCAGTTGAAGCATCTTTATGCTCATATCCGATTACAGGTTTTTGAATACTCATATTCTTAGAATCAACCAAATCTGTAATAGCTTCTAATACATCGACCATTTTTACATCATCATACTTTACACCGTCTACATAAGTATAAGTTCCATAAATTGCAATGTGATTATTTATTTTATAAGGGAGATTAAATCCATACGCATTCAAATCCGTATAAACCGGTCCAACAGCTATTAAGCAATCTGTTGTTTCTAAATATTCTTGCGCTACAGGGTTTTTAAATTTTGAATAATAACCACCTAAATACAAATCATAATCCATATCAATAAGGTTTGTACCCATCAAAAAATTCGTAACAGGAATTCTTGCTTTTTCTACAAATTCTTTGTATTCTATTCGAGCATCAAATCTTTTTATCAATAAGTCACCAAGAATCACAGGATTTTTTGAATTATTTATCTTTGCAGCAATTTTATTCGTTACAACTTTTAAATTTTCTTTATTACTTGTCCAGTCATAATTTACATCATTACCTGTAATTTCCATTTTGGCAATATCCACTGGGATTGCGACATATACAGGGCGCTTTTCTTTAACCAAAACTTTTAATATTCTATCAATTTCCATTTTCGCATTATCACGAGTTAAATACGCAGAAGCAGCTGTCAAAGGTTTGTGAGCTTCAAAACAAGCATGATAATCTACATCTTGAAAATTGTGGTGAATGCAAGTTTTATTTTCAATCATTTTAGTAGAAGGTACGCCAACAATACGTACAACCGGCACATTTTCCGCATTAGAACCGGCAATTGCATTCATAGCGCTTAATTCACCAACTCCATAAGTAGTTGTATTCATTGGATTGCGACTTTCTTCAGAAACTAATGTAATTCCTGCTGCAGCTGACATTTCAATAATGGCTGTTTTACTTGAATCTTCCTTAGATTCAATCACTCCGTAGACTGCTTCTACTTTTTCTCCTAATGGACCTGTTACTTCTTTTGTAACAAAGATTCCTCCCATTCCTTCGACTAATGCTTCAACGGTTCCTTCCCCACCATCTGCTAATGGACGAACCACTACCTCTGCATTTTGATGAACACGTTTTACGCCTTCTGCTATCGCTTGACCAGCTTCCATAGACGATAAACTTCCTTTGAACGAGTCAATGGCAACAACGACTTTCATGTCAAAGCCTCCCTTTTCATAGATTAATACACTATTTTAGCAAACGTTTACAATTTTTCATAGTGCTTTTAGAATATTTCTTGAAAATTCTCCTACATTTCTTTATAAAAACAAAAAAACACCCAGTATGTACTGCAC
>CAKOVA010000160.1 GCA_934120735.1 uncultured Prevotella sp. | reverse complement strand
TTATATAGGCCTAGATGGTTTACTAATGGCAGGAGTTAACATTGTTGGTGTACTTGGCCCTAAAAAAGAACATAACATGTACTTTGATTTCAAAAATTTTGTTTTATCAAGAAGATTAAACTACATTGACTATGATGAACTTGATGAAGCGCAATTGATAGAAAAAATCCGCTCTTTAAATATTGATGCAGCAGTCGTTTGTTCTTTTAATTATAAAATCCCTAAAATCTTGTTGGAATCCACTAAAGACGGATTCATCAATGTTCATCCATCATTATTACCTAAATATCGTGGCGGAAATCCTTATTCGAGAGTTATAATGAATGGTGAAACAGAAACAGGTGTAACAATTCATTTTATGGATGAAAGCTTTGATACCGGCGATATTATTGCACAAAAACCTTATCACATTCACTCTAAGGCAACGATGGGAACTCTTTTTAACGAATTAAACGTACTTGGAATAGAACTTTTGTTACAAGTGCTTAGAGCGTATGAAGTTCAGCCATTACCAAGAATCAAACAGCCGGTGGGTGATTTTGTTTCAGGACGTGGATTAAGCGAAAAAGATTTATTTATTAATTACAATCACACTGCAGAAGAAATTGAACGCTTCGTCAGAGCATTGAATCCATTTATATTAGCAAGTACAACTTTTCGTGGAAATATGATGAAAATAATGAAAGTTGAAGTAGCTTCTGATGCTTTTTGCGTTCCACATCCTGCCGGAACGGTTGCAAAAATAGAAGATGACAAATTCTTTATCGCCACTTCAAAAGGTTTAATTGCTCCAACGGTTATGCAATTTGGAAGTTTCTTTATGGGTGATAGTAAAGATTTTATTAGAATTGTGAATCCTAAAATTGGCGAAGTATTACGAGCATAATTCAGGAATTTTTAAGAAATTTAATATTAGGAAATAATTATTATGATAAACAGAAGAAAATCTAAACAAATTTCAATCGGAAATGTAAAAATTGGTGGCGATGCGCCTATTAGTGTTCAATCTATGTGTAACACAGATACAAGAGATGTAAAAACAACTCTCAATCAAATTGAAGAATTGGCTTCTGCTGGTTGCGAAATAGTAAGATTAGCAGTCTTAAATAAAGATGCTGCAGCTGCTATTAAAGATATTGTTGCGAAATCTCCTGTTCCACTTGTTGCAGATATCCATTTCGATTACAGATTAGCTTTAACTTGTATTGAAAACGGTATCCATGCTCTTAGAATTAATCCTGGGAACATCGGCAAAAGAGAACATACGATAAAAGTTGTTGAAGCAGCAAAATCTCATGACATACCTATTAGAATTGGAATTAATGCCGGTTCTTTAGAAAAAGAATTTGCAGAAATGGAATTACCGCTTCATGAAAAAATGGTTTTGAGCGCACTTAGACACCTTGAAATTTTAGAAGATTTAAATTTTTATAATACAAAAATATCATTAAAATCATCAGATGTAATGACTACAATAGAAGCTTATAAATCTATTGCCGAAAAAGTAGATTACCCGCTTCATCTTGGTATTACAGAAGCAGGAACTCTTAAATCGGGCTTAATAAAATCTTCAATCGGCTTAGGTGCATTATTAAGTCAAGGCATTGGCGATACAATAAGAGTTTCTTTAACAGAAAATCCTGTTGAAGAAGTACATGCCGGCTATGGTATCCTAA
>CAKOVA010000159.1 GCA_934120735.1 uncultured Prevotella sp. | reverse complement strand
TCGCCGGTATGGGCGAGTTGCATTTGGAGATCATTGTTGACCGTCTGCTGCGCGAGTTCAAGGTGGAAGCAAATGTCGGCGCACCGCAGGTGGCATACAAAGAGACCGTGCGCGGCACGGCGGATGTCGATTGCAAGTATGCGCGTCAGTCCGGCGGTAAAGGTCAGTACGGTCATGTCAAGATCAAGCTGGAGCCCAACGAGTCCGGCAAGGGCTATGAGTTCATCAACGCGATCGTCGGCGGCGCCATCCCGAAGGAGTATATCCCCGCCGTTGACGCCGGTATCCAGGGCGCGATGCAGGCGGGCGTTCTCGCTGCCTACAACGTCGTGGACGTGAAGGTCACGCTGTATGACGGCTCCTATCATGAAGTCGACTCCTCTGAAATGGCATTTAAGATTGCCGGTTCCATGGCGTTCAAGGACGCGATGCGCAAGGCAGATCCGGTGCTCATGGAGCCGATCATGAAGGTCGTTGTGACCGTTCCGGACGAATATATGGGCTATGTCATCGGTGACATCAGCTCCCGCCGCGGTCAGATGCAGGGCTCCGAGAATCTGAACGGTGCTGTGCAGATCCGCGCGTTCGTCCCGCTGTCCGAGATGTTCGGCTATGCGACCGATCTGCGTTCGGGTACGCAGGGTCGCGGTCAGTACGTCATGGAGCCGAGCCACTATGCCGAGGTTCCGAAGAGCGTTGCTGAGGAGATCATCTCCAAGCGTTCGAAGAAGGAAAACTGACGGTTTTGCGAAATGCAGCCGAAAGAAAGTCCTTTTGAACGCAGTTTCCCTCATTTTGCTGAAAAAGCGCGGAAAATTGTGGTTTTTTCCGCTGAAAATGCTTGCATTTCCCGCGCAGACTTGGTAAAATGAACCTATGACATTCGTCAAAGCTTTTTTTGATAAAAAGGAGGAAAAACCAATGGCAAAGGAAAAGTTTGAAAGAAATAAACCCCATGTAAACATTGGCACCATCGGTCACGTTGACCACGGTAAGACCACCCTGACCGCCGCGATCACGAAGGTTCTCGCGATGAAGGGCGACGCCGAGTTCATGGATTACTCCAACATCGACAAGGCTCCCGAGGAGCGCGCACGCGGTATCACAATCAACACCGCGCACGTCGAGTACGAGACCGACAAGCGTCACTATGCGCACGTTGACTGCCCCGGCCACGCCGACTACGTCAAGAACATGATCACCGGTGCTGCTCAGATGGACGGCGCTATCCTGGTTGTTTCCGCGGCTGACGGCCCGATGCCGCAGACCCGTGAGCACATCCTGCTGTCCCGTCAGGTCGGCGTTCCGAGCATTGTTGTGTTCATGAACAAAGTCGACCAGGTCGACGACGAAGAGCTGCTCGAGCTGGTCGAGATGGAAATCCGCGACCTGCTGACCGAGTATGACTTCCCGGGCGATGACACCCCGATCATCCGTGGTTCCGCTCTGGCTGCTCTGGAGTGCACCTCCACCGACGTGAACGCGCCGGAATATCAGCCGATTCTCGCCCTCATGGACGCTGTGGACGATTATATCCCCAGCCCGGTCCGTGACGACGCGAAGCCGTTCCTGATGCCTGTTGAGGACGTTTTCACCATCACCGGTCGTGGTACTGTTGCCACCGGTCGTGTGGAGCGTGGCCGTCTGAACATGTCCGAAGAAGTCGAGATCATCGGTCTGACCGAGGAGCGCAAGAAGACGGT
>CAKOVA010000158.1 GCA_934120735.1 uncultured Prevotella sp. | reverse complement strand
GATGGATGAGTCTTTTGACATAGAGGCTTACTACCGAGGCTGTTGTGGGGTGATTCACTCCGAGGAGGAGCCTGTGCGTTTGCTGCTTAATGCCTATGGTCAGGGCGCGGACTACCTCCGCACGCTACCGATACATGAGTCGCAGAGAGAGCTGCCCTCAGAGGTGGAGGGTGTGGCTTGCTTTGAGCTGGAGGTCTGTCCTACGTATGATCTTTATCAAGCTCTATTAGCAATGGGCGATCAGATTGAGGTGCTGGAGCCTCAGTCCGTACGAGAGGAGATGTATAACTTTGCCAAGAACCTTATGGCATACTACGAGCCAACAACCGAAGCGTGATGAATACATTAGACTTTATAGCGATAGACTTTGAGACCGCCACGGGACAGCGCACCTCCATCTGTGAGGTGGGGATCTGTGTGGTCCGCAACGGCGAGATCGTTGAGACACGCTCCTGGCTGGTGCAGCCTGAGGGCAACCGATACAGCTACTGGAATATGCAGTGCCATGGCATCCGTCCGGAGGATACGAAGATGGCGCCTTCATTTGCCGAGGTGTGGCAAGAGATAGCTGCGCAATACATAGGCAATGGAGAGTTGCTGGTAGCGCACAATGTGCCGTTTGATCGAAGTTGCCTAGAGCAGACAGCACAGCTCTACGAGCTCACACTCCCCGAGCTACAGTGGGACTGCTCGCTACGCCGTGCCCGTCAGATCTACGACTACGGCTGCCATACGCTCGCCTACCTCTGCGAGCAACTATCCATCCCCGAGGGGAGGCACCACCGCGCAGGCGACGACGCCGAGATGTGCGCCCGCCTCTACCTACGAGAGCTACACGACAGTAACCAATTCGTATAAAAACACGCCTCAACGCTTCTCTCTTGGAGTAACTCTCACGTACTAGTAATGACTATGAGGATACTACATCTATCTGATACGCATGGCTATCACAGGCGGCTGCGGGATTTGCCAGCGGCAGACGTCGTGGTGCACTCTGGAGACTTTACTATGCATGGCAGTGCAGACGAGGCAGAGGACTTTATCAACTGGCTGTGCGACTTGGACTACCAGTACAAGCTCTTCACCTGTGGCAATCACGACTTCTGTATGTATAGGGCTACTGTGAGCGGACTCAGTGACACGGTACACCTGCTCTACAACTCGGGGGTAGAGATCGAGGGGGTGAAGTTTTACGGAGTCCCGCTGTTTGTGCCAGACTGTGCCGATGGCCGCCAGGAGCAATACGAGGCGGATATACCGCTAGACACAGATGTCTTGGTTACGCATCGTCCGCCCTATGGCATTTTGGACTATGCCGACCAGACCAACTACGGCTCTGCCACACTCCTGCGTCGAGTGCATGAGATCAAGCCCCGCTTGCACCTCTTCGGGCATATCCATCAGCAGTATGGCGTGCTGAAAAGAGGTGAGACGATCTATTCGAACGGCGCCATGATGAACGAAAGCAATCGCACGCTCAATGCTCCTCGGCTGTTTGAGATCTGAGATCAATCCCTGGTGGTCGCCGAGTTGATTAGTAGGCAATAGTGAGGTTATGCTCTTTTGATCTGTTGCCGTGACGCTTTTAGCCCCAAGTACTCTCAAGGTGCCTGGGGCTTATTTTATAGTCTTGCTGTCTGGTAAAAGCTTTTTGGACCTATACGCCTAAAATAGATGTATCTTTGCAATCAATAAGTGACAAAGTGGATATGGG
>CAKOVA010000157.1 GCA_934120735.1 uncultured Prevotella sp. | reverse complement strand
TAATAGTTATCTAACAAACTGATGGGGGTATGCAACATTTCTTGCAATGTTTCCCTTAATGCTTCGGTAGCCTCGCCACCTCGTTCAATTGCTAAATTAAGTTGAGGTTTATAGCCCAACAGCGATGCTCGATGTCCATATTGAGTGGTTCGGGCAATGAAAGGTACGCGCTGAAAGCCAAAGAGAGGTGTGGTTTCGGGCAATATGTCCAATGCTTCAAAGAAGAATCCCGTACTCGACACGATGCTTCCCACAGGTACGTGGGGCGACAGGTACTTACTTATTTGCTCCAGTGTGTCGTGCAGTGCATATCCCGGGAGACACAGCAAAACCAACTCTGCAGAAGGTATTACTTCTTTGGCATGCGTACTGATGTGGCATAACTCTCCCCTCAACACCTCTCCATCGGGGGTGTCAATGAGCAAATGATGCGTCCACCGTTCGGGATGTCGTGTCAACAAACTTACCTCATGAGTGGGTTGTGCAGCCAAGAAGCCAGCTACCACATGCCCTAAGTTACCTCCTCCGCAAATACATATTTTCATTTATATGGTTTCGTTTTGTAGGTTGAGCAATGCTGTGATTAGTTGGTCGTTGTCCGCTTGGTTGCGGATAGAGATGCGAATATAGTTCAATCCTTTGAGCGATGTCTTGCTGTTGCAATCTTTTATCATGATGTCAAAGCGTGCCAACAGTTGTTTGGTCAGCTCGGCTGCGGTATAAGGCGGTTTTACCTCACAACAGAAGTAGTTGGCTTGGGTTGGCAGAACACGCAAAAAGCGTATCTCCTTCAAGCGTAGGGCAAAGCGATTGCGCTCGTCAATAAATTGCTGACACGCTTTTTCGTATTGCGCTTGATATTTATTGTATATTTGCATGAAGAACTCGGCAAACGAGTTGATGTTCCATATTGACACGTCTTTCTTGATGCGAGCAATGGTTTCTCGTTGTGAGGTAGCCAAGATGCCCAACCGAAGTCCGGGGACACCGTACGATTTTGAAATACTTTTCATAACCAACAGGTTGGGATAGGCTTCCAATGTCTCATCACAGAGGAGTGAGTTGTGCAGGAAGTCATCACTAAAGTCTACAAACGACTCGTCAACCACCAACTGTATATTTCGCTCCTTGCACCATGCTGCCAGTCTCACAACATCGGTTTTGGGTATGAAGTTGCCCGAGGGATTGTCTGGATTGATGAGCAACAGCATGTCTATGGACTTGTCTTTGTAAAAATTCATCAAGTCGTTGGCAGTATATCGCAGCGTGTCCAAGGGCGGAACAAACGCTACCATCTGCTCTTTTCGCAGTCGATGCGGATATTCCTCGAACGTGGGGAATACCATGCCCACATGACCTTTAACGTTTTCCATGAGACTCTTGATGAGTTCTGCTGCACCGTTGCCCACCACCATGTATTCTTGTTTAATGCCAAAACACTTGCCTGCCAACAACGAGTTAACGTACATGCCCGACGGATATTCGGTCAACAGGGTGTCAAAGTTGGCTTTCATCTCGGCTTTCATCTGCTCACAAGGAAAGTAGGGATTTACCAAATAGCAGTAGTCCAGCATCTTTGGAAAACGCCAATGCCCACCATAGCGATAGTTATATCGCTTGAGCATCTCGTCGTCTTTGGCGAAAATGGTTTCTGCAATGTCCAAGTCTTGCACATCGTCTATCTCGTACCACTTCTCATTGCCAATGTCAAGTGC
>CAKOVA010000156.1 GCA_934120735.1 uncultured Prevotella sp. | reverse complement strand
TGTTCTATTTGGCTCATTTGTAACGCTCTGACACCATCGTATTTCAGTGTTTCAAAGTTCTTTCGTTCTTCTTCCCGACGCTTTTCTTCCTCGTTTTCAGCCTTGTTTCCAAATAGCGATTTAAAGAAATTCATAGTTTTTATAGATTTAAAAGTTGTTCGTAAACCGAGTTGGTCATGAAGTCGGTACGCTCCCATTTCGGCCACCAGCCCTTCACATTCTGAAACTCCTGTCCCACATTTTTATATTGCCGATAGGTAAATTTGGCGTTGACATACCCCTCTTCACCGTCACGGGCGATGATGAAACAATGCAGCGTTCGCTGATATCCCACCAGTTCGCCATCCTTTTCAACCGTCTCCAGTACCCATTCTTTCTGTGGAATGGCCACCGACTGGATGTTTACCTTGGGGTATTTCTTTCTAAACTGCTGCGTGCAGGTCTTGCGATAAGTCAACGCATCCTCGCCTTTGTACAAATCCTTGCTGTACAAGGGCATGTAAAAAGAACCGTTTACTTTCAGCAAGTCAGACTTTCCATCAATCCTGTCGTTAAAACCGATGGCATCGCCAAGCTCGTGTCCCGCCTGTTCCAACTCTTCCTTGGTTTTCTTCAAAAACTTCGACACCTTTTTATCAAAAGGCTCTTTTTTCGTATCTTGCTTCTGCGCCGACACGTTTGTGACTGCTCCCAATAACAGAACAACCACGATATACCCTATTTTCTTCATTGTCGTATCATTTATAAGATTGTCGCAAAAATAGCATAAATAAGCAGAGAATCAAAATAACAATTGATAATTAAAATAAAATTACCCTTAAAAGTTTTGCGATATTAGCACGATAACCTATCTTTGTGGCAGATGAAAAAGATGTACATTCTATTGTTGGCTGGGCTGTTTTGCACCAACATCAGTGCGCAAGAGCGTCGCCAAGTATTTCGGTCAACGGTCGAAAGAACAGACTCTGTGCAAGCAAAACAAGCTGATGCTGGCCCCAATCTTCAACCTCACACGGCTGGAACCTATGCCCAACCCATCATCAACGGGCATTTACCAGCCGCGCAAACCACGGCTACCGACACGCTGCATCTGCCCACCATCAACGCATACGGGCAGGTGATGCCATTCCGTTGGTACCCTTACGGATGGCTGGGTTGGTACAATTGGGATCTTCACCCCGGTCTGAATGTCAACCTTGGTGCATCTGTTTTCGCTTTTTTTGGTAAAAACGCACCTCGTGGAGCTGGGTTCACGCAGAACCTGTCGGCCATGTATGCCATGCCCCTGACCAAGAATTTGTCGCTCGCCGTGGGCGGTTATCTCAACAACATGATATGGAGCCGCACCTCATACCGTGATGCCGGACTGACGGCGGCCTTGGGCTATCGCTTTGATGAACACTGGGAGGCTTATCTCTATGGGCAGAAATCCATCGCCCGAACTCGCTTCACTCCGCTACCGTTGTACGATATGGGCAATTTGGGCGACCGCATTGGTGCTGCGGTGAAATACAACTTCAACCCGAATTTCAGCGTGCAATTATCGGTAGAACGAGGCTGGATGCCCAAACAAGACAGCCGCTACTTCGATCAATACAACTATCCCGTGCCGGAAAGGTAAATAAAAATATTACTGTCCGCTAAACATAGAAATCTTCATTCCAACTCATTGAGACACAATAGTTCGGATGACAGCATGCTAGTGACAAGCCCCCTTATTCATTTTCTGTTAC
>CAKOVA010000155.1 GCA_934120735.1 uncultured Prevotella sp. | reverse complement strand
CATATTGATATAATAAACTGTATTTCTTAAATTAAAATCGTAGGTATATCTGCTAAAAAGACAAATTATACATACAGTTGCCCCTCCAAATATAATCAGAAACTTATTGTCAGCAAAAACTTTCGGACTATTTTTATACTTCTTTACAAGTGCAAAATAAACCAATGTAAGGACACCTATATGAAGAATCAATGCCATGCAATGATATATATAGCTTGTCTTTAGATCTAATGACCACACAGATACATCACCGACTAAAGCAATTTTCACCAGACAGCACAGCATATATATCAAATTCTGTACAGCGTAACTTGCTGTAGAATAAAATAATGCATCCCAGAAGCTAATATCAAAACAAAATAAAATAATTAATATAGAGACGCAATACTCTATCAGATAAGCAATATTTATAACTCCAATTTGTACATATGGTGCTTCAAAAAAGCGATTGTATGTCCTCCACGTTGTAAGCTGTATTATTGAACTATGAAAAACATACAGATAAACAATAAGAACCATACATCGTAACAAAAAATTCTTCCTTTTTTTGTTGTGCCAGCAAAACATGAATTCCGTAAATGGCAATACAAACTCATATGCAACAAGAAATCTCAGAATCTCTATAATCATCTTTTGTTTTTCCATTTTTATCCCTCATATTCTGTCAGGGCATTTAAAAAAGTCTTTGTTTTTCCCCTGCTCATTGTAAGTTCATCATCTGCCACTTTTATTGTCCCTTTTCCAATATGTAATACATATTTTAAATTTACGAGCAGATATGCATTGCAAAATTCAAATCCATAACCTCTCAGTTCTTCTGCAATTTTGCTTAAGGATCCCCATGATTCCAGTGTTCCTTTGGTTGTATGAAAATACAGACGGTGCTGCTTAACTTCTATATAATAGATGTCTGAAATATTCAAACGCTTCTTTTCATAATCTATGTTTACCATAATTGATTTCTTTTCATTCTGCATAGCAGCATCGATAAGTCTTCTGAACTTTAGGGCAAATGTTTTATAATTAACAGGTTTTACAAAAAAATCCCTGGCCTGCACTTCATATCCGTTGATTGCATACTGTGCCATATTGGTGATAAATGCAATCACACAGTCTGTGTCCTGCTTCCGCACACTCTGTGCCAGCTTCAGCCCATCAATTCCAGGCATTTCGATGTCGAGCAGCAAAATATCCGGTCTGTTTTTCTCCTTCAGCAGGTCGAATCCATTCTGATACTCCCTGATCCAGAAGCTTTCTCCATTCTCTTCTTCATACTGATGCAGATATCCCACTAAGGTACGGATCATTTTCTCCTCATCATCTACAACGGCAATCGTAAGCATCTGTGTTCCTCCCAATATAACCTTCTTTTTTCTATCAATCAGTATAACACAGATGAAAAAAAGAAACCACAGTGCGAATCCGCTCCGCACTGTAATTTCTCAAAAAATACTTTTATATCAGCCGTTGGTTGGCTTGAATAATGGTAATACGATTGTCAGTACAATGATTGCGATAGATGCGATCACTGCAAGTACTCCGACTAAGATTGCAACCGTTCCAAGTGTACTCTTAATTTTTTTCTTATTATTCATCACAGATGCTGCGATGGCAAAGATCAGTCCGATCACGGTTACTGCAAGACCAACAAACAGTACCGGTGAAAGGTTGAAGTTCGCTCCAACTGCGATTGCCGGTGAAAGTACATTACCAATGATTGTTACAACTACTCCTG
>CAKOVA010000154.1 GCA_934120735.1 uncultured Prevotella sp. | reverse complement strand
CTACTACTCTTATTATCTTTTTCCAAATTAAACCCTTATAAGTTAATACATCAACAATATCAGGAACAATAGTAATTAAATAAGAAAGAGCTTCATTACTTTTTAACTCAACGAGCTGTGCGGCAAGGTCAGCAGGTATATAAAAAAATGCCTGCATAATAAGATCTTCTATGTCCGCATTTTGTATTGCGTTAGCAATGCTCTCAATATTTGAATTTCCCAAAAAAATATTTATCATCAAAAAAACTATTGAGAAAACAATAGCGAAATCCGCATCGAAATTTACTGAAAGCATATACCATTTGATTTTAAAATTCCATGCTCTCCATCTGGCATAATTTTCCGCATCCAAATCATATAGTATTAACTCGTCATCGTAAATATATCCTTCTTCATTTGCTACGGCTTCGTTCATAATATCGATATTCTCGATTATATTAAGTTCTTCTATAATATTCTGAATATCTTCTTCGTCTAATCCCAATGAATATAAATAATCAATATATATATCATCGTTATTCTCGATCTCTTCGTAAGGGAAAGGCGGAAACGCTTCTCTGTAGGTACTATAATAAGGCAATTCTTCGTAGTTCAAATATGCTCCGTCAAACTGAATATAATCTTCGTACTTATCGTGTATGCGTTCTTGTTCGTCCTCTATCTCTTCGTCGGAAATATCCTGATTATCTAAATAAGAGTTTATTTCTTCGAGATCGTAATCGTAGCCTTCCCAGGATTCGGCAGATACTTTTGCTGTTTTCGGCGTGTTTATTACCATAACCGAACAACCGACGGCGGTTATAAGGCACAATAAAAAAGCCGTGAGTTTGTTAAATATTATTTTGCACATTTTGGTCTATTACCTTTCTTATTTTTTATTTTTTTGTGAATTCAGCAAAAATCGTAAAGCATTATATCAAATGCCTGTTTTTTTGTCAATATTTTATTATTGCGATTTATCATTTTTGATAAAAATGCACAATACTTTTGTGCAGGTTGTACACCGGAATTCCTTTTACTTTCTCTATTCATATACCACGCAGACGAAACTCTTGTTCCGCTTTTCACGCAAAAAAAACGAGCGATAATTCGCCCGCTTTACTTTTTATCTTTTTTATTATATATCTAAAATAGCTTTTATATTTTATATATTTACAATAGCTAATATATTTGCAACAACCGGAAATTTTTGTTTCAACTTTCGAACTGCGAATTATAAAGGTTATAATAGAACCCGCGTTTTGAAAGAAGTTCGTCATGGGTACCCTTTTCGATAATATTACCCTTGTTCATAACGAGTATGACGTCGGCATTTTTGATGGTCGAAAGTCTGTGCGCGACTATAAACGAAGTCTTTCCGTGCATAAGCTCTTCAAACGCCCTTTGTATTTTGAGTTCGGTTCTGGTATCTATAGACGAAGTCGCCTCGTCGAGTATAAGCATAGGCGGATGCGTGAGCATAACTCTCGCTATACAGAATAACTGCTTCTGACCTTGCGAAATGTTTCCGCCGTCGTCGGCAAGCACGGTATCGTAGCCGTTTTCCATACGCATGATAAAGTTATGAATATGAGCGGCTTTGGCTGCTTCTTCGATCTCCTTATCGGTAGCGGCGGGATTGCCGTAAGCGATATTTTCTTTAACGGTGCCTTTTTTAAGCCAGGTATCCTGCAAAACCATACCGTACTTGAGCCTTAATGAAGTCCTTGTAACGTCGTGTATGTTTTCGCCGTCCACT
>CAKOVA010000153.1 GCA_934120735.1 uncultured Prevotella sp. | reverse complement strand
GTCTTCACCGGCTCCGTGTAGGTGTGTACGCCGGTGGGCTCGGTCTCGTCATCCTGCTTGGTTGCGTGGCACACCGAGCACTCATATTCGGTGTAGCCGCCTGCCACGCAGGTAGGCTCCACGGTCTTACCCTTCACCCACGTGTGGGCAATGACATCAGTATAATCCTTGTTTTCGGTCTTGCCGCAGACGCTGCACTTGTACACGGTGTAGCCCTTCTGGGTGCAGGTGGGGGGAACCACCTCACCTGTACTGACCATCGTATGAGACAGACAGGCCAGGGACTCTGTTTTTACACTGCCGCAGTAGAAGCACTTGTAAATCTTCTCGCCCGGTGTGCTGCAGGTAGGGGGTACGGTCTCCGAGAGGTAGGTCTTTTCGTGGGCGCAGCTGCCATAAAGCCTGTCCGACACGTTCTTCCATTCGCCGTTCTCTTTGAATTGTCTAGTATGATCCGGCAGACTCCCCGACTGGTAGTATATACGGGCGTCCAGCACAGCTCCATTGCTGGTTTGATCCTTGTTGAACTTGCTTCCATCGATAGTACACTCACCCTCGATCTTTGCCCGATCCTTGAGTGTCAGATTACATTCTATGCCATAATACTGACCGTTCACCTGCGCATTGTCCGATATGGTGACCCCACCACTTGTACTCTGCCAGCCGCCGCCAATCTGGCCTCCCCCTACTGTTACATTGGCATTGCCGGAAATATTGACCGTACTGTTTCTTCCAGTAATGCCCTCATGCGCCTTCACGGTGGCATTGTCGGAAATGTTGATGACGCCGTTCTTGCTTCCGTTGTCTTCGTTACTGCCTCCGATGCATCCTTCAGTATTTACCTTAGCGTTATCAGAGATCGTGATTCTTTCATTCTTGCCGGACAGTTGTCCAATATTACCGCCCCAGATATAACCGTTATTATCAATCTTCTTGACATTTACCTGTGCATTTCCGGAGATCTCAATTTCTGTGGTGCATTCGCTATCATCGTTATAATTTTTGTAGCCGCCACAAATATCGCCCGTAACATTCACCACCGCATCGCCGGTGATCTTGATGCCGGTGGCATTGCCTTCTTTGCTGCCGAAGTCACCATCCACTACGATAGTACCATTGTTGATCTCAATATCTTTGGTGCCAGCCGCATCCTCATAGTGGTTGTAAGAATGGTTCCGTCCTCCGATGGCGGCTCCGTTATCATAGCCCTTCAGGGTGAGCTTCTGGTCGGTATCCTGCGCCGTGATGGTGAGCTTGCCGGTGCTGGTGTTGTCGTTCTTCTGAATGGCAGCGTTATTGTAGTTGCTGGTAAGCAGGTTATCGCCCTTTACTGTGATCCGCACATCGCCCTCGCCCTGAATATCAATGGCTGCCGTGCCCCGCTCATATGTACCTGCCATTCCTGGCCGGTCAATGGTGGCATTGTTCAGCGTCAGCTTGACCAGCTTATCCAACGTATTGTTGAAGATCTGGATGATGCCGGTGCGCTCGCTCTCCCCGCCGCTGCTGCGGGCCGGAGCCTTGCGAGGCCCATTGGAGGTGTCGTCAGAGGCGCTGGCAGAAGCGCTGGTGGAAGCCACGGCCTCTTGCTTGGGCTGTCCCTCGTCCTCTGCTTTGGACTCCTGCCGCTCGCCAGCGGAAGCATTCAGCTCCCCCTTTGCAGGGGTGATGGTGCTCTTATTCTGCTGCTGGGGGTCAGAGAGATTTTCTTCCGCATCCAGCGCCCGGTATGTATCGCTGGAACTGCCA
>CAKOVA010000152.1 GCA_934120735.1 uncultured Prevotella sp. | reverse complement strand
ACAAGTCCCAACAGCGAGATGACGATGGCGATGAAAGCAAAGAGGGCGATAATCTTTGAAAGTCTCAACTCCGACTCAAACACCGATTCAATACTCTTGTCAACGAACGGATGTGCCTGGTTTAGCTCCTCATGGAACACCTCTTTATATATGCGCTGTATCTCCTTGTATGTTTTAGCTGGATTTCCCTCAAACTGAATCGTAACGTTCCATGGATTCTCCACCTTGTCCTTGATGCAGAGCAACAGCGGATATACTTCGGTCTCCGTGATATTGCGCAGTCGGAAATCGTTGAGAATGCCACCAAACGCCGCATCATCCGGGAAGAGAAAGAATTTTGTTTGTTTGTAGAAATCACTCATGTGACTGTCCGTGGGCTTCATCTTCAAATCACCCACTGCCTGGTCGTTGAGATAAATGACGGGTCGATGTCCCACGTGGTTGTCATGTTTTAGCGACAGTCCATACACCTTCAGATAGTTGGGGTCGCCGATGAGCATTTGGAAAGAATAGACCTTGTCCTTTCCCGTCACCGTATTGTTGTTGCCACCGTCCTGCGGGGTACCATCAGAACAGGACACTAATTTCACTCCCGAAATCTGCTTCACCTTGTTGAGGAATACCGGGAAGTCCGTGCTGCTGAAAGCATCTCCTTGATAGAGACAAATCAGGTTCTTCGTGTTGAAACCCAATGGCGCGTTCACAAGGTGCAGCATTTGCAACGACATGATGGTGGCACAGGCGAGCATCACGATGGTGATGATGTTCTGAACCACGATGAACACCCTGCCCAGCACCATCTTCGTGCGGTGCCGGAAAGTTCCCCTCACCACCTCGATGGGCTTGGCTTTCGACAAGACGTAGGCGGGGAAGATGCCCGAGATGAAGCCGACGAGCAGCGTAAAGGCAAGCAACAGACCGATGACGGCAGGCGTTGCGAGCACACGCATGTCCATGGTGGTGCTGAGCAAGCGACCAGTCATTGGGGCGAACGCCAGCGCAAGCGACACTGCTACCAGCAGGGAGATGAAACAGAGCGTTGAGCTTTCTATCATCAGCCGCAGGATGATGTGCTTGCGTTTTGCACCGAAGAGACGTCGTGCCGCCATCTCCCGCGCACGATAGCCCGATTGCGCCACCGTGAGGTTGATGTAGTTCATGATGGCAAAGAGCAGCACCACCAAGCCCACAATGAAAAGCAGGTTGACCAGTCGGCTGTTTCCAATGCGCAAGTTGTCGTTGTAGCTCTCGTAACCAGAGAAATATATTTTGTTCAGCGGCACCAAGAACGGTCTGCAATAGAAGGGAGCCTTGTCGAAATAAGGCCAGAACGAGTGAATGAATTTGCCGAACTCTTTCTCTCGCCCCATCATCTTTGCGCCCTTTCTCACTTGCAGAAAGATGCTTGCACCCGAAAAATTCACTGCCTTGGGGAAATACTCGTCCATGTTTGCCGTGTTGTGATACCATTCCCAGGAGAAGTCGATAATCATTTCCACGTTCTTGTTGATGAGCGTATTGTCGAAATCCTCCACCACGCCGGTGACATGATACCGGATGCTGTCGTTCCATGTAATCTCGCGACCGAGCACTTCCTCCGTGCCAAACCATTTGTTGGCAAACCGCTTGGTGACGACCACGTTGTTCCGGTCGTTCAGACAGGTCTGCCTGTCGCCCTGCAACAGTTTGAAGTCGAACATGGAGAAGAAGGTGGAATCGGTCTCCAACACCGTTGCCTTGTAGAACTCATCTCCCTTTTGCAGCCGCATGTCTGAGACGACAAAGCC
>CAKOVA010000151.1 GCA_934120735.1 uncultured Prevotella sp. | reverse complement strand
AATATTCGGTTGGTTTGAATTATTTTATAAAAGGTCAAGGTTTAAGATTAATTCTAAACTACATATTCTGTGATAATGATAGAGGTAAAGATTCGCATAGAATTATGCTCGGAACTCAGATATTGTTATAAGTATAATAAAAGTGTCGTATTAACGGCACTTTTTATTGTATATAAACTAAAATGTTAAAATAACCAATTATCATCAACTTTTTTAGGTCTAGTAAATTTTTGCATAAGCATATTTGCCGCTCCGACTGCTAAACCTGTTGCAGCAGCTTGTCCGGCGTAAGTTAAAAGAGCTTTTGCATAAAGTTTTTTCATATTATCAATTAAAGGTTTTGCTAATCCGGTTTTTTTAGCGAGTTTAACACCTTTATAACTAGCCATTCCTTCTTCAAAAACTGTTGGTAACATACAAGCGAAAGCTAACTTTCCACTGTTTTCTTTTATATAATCAAATCCATCACGTGGTGCACCTTTAGGTTTTGGACTGGAAAACATTGCAATTGTACCTAACCAACCGGCAGCAATTCTTCCGGGCCAGCGCAGTTTACTTAAAAATTTTCCGGCTTTTCCGGTGATATCATTCATTGCGTGTCCGAGTTCGTGGAATCCAGCTATAGAAATTTTATCAGTGTTAATTTTTATAACTTTTTCTTTTTTGAAAAAAGCAGCATTTGTGCCCATAAAATAATCATAATCTTTTGGATGAACAGCTCTTTGCAGCTCCATTTGACAAATAGATACCCCTTTTTTATCTAATCCTGAAGTCTTAAGTGAATTTAAAAAAGCATCTTTGTATAGATGATTTTGCAAAGGTTCTCTCATTAATTGACGTTCAAAAGGCTTTCCACAAGCAGGTAAAATTGTTCCCATAATACCCGATGAAACAGCACCGGCTATTATGTAACCTTTGTACCAATCTCCTTGCGAGCGAGGAATGTATTGGTTTCCGTCATAATAATAAGAATTTGTCATAAATTCACACAATCTTTGAAACTACACTTATTTATAATAAAACAAATATAGAGTAAAAATTGCCTAATTATTAATTTTTATAAACTACCTTCCGATTTCGGTTGCTTTAGAAGCCATTGAACGAGAAATATTAATTAAAGCAAGGTTGGCTTCATAAGCTCTTTGAGCCATAATAGCGTCCGCCATATCAACCATAGCATTTACATTTGAGGCTCTTATGTATCCATTAGCATCGGCATCAGGATGTCCAGGGGAATATATTCTTTCACCAACGGTTGGGTCTTCAACACATCCGTTAAAGACAACTCCGCCTTGTAAATAAGGTAATGTACCAACTCCAAATACATCGTTTTTCATTGTATTCATTAAACCGTGGAAAGATATATCTTCTGTAGCATTCAATACAGGAATTTTTCTAACATAATTAGGAGTATCGACGTTCGCAATGTTTTTTGCGTGAATATCTAATCTCAACCCGTGTGTTTTTAAAGCGTTTGAGCCTATATTCATTGATTCCAGTATACTCATTTTATGCCTGCTTTCTTTTTATAGTTAATAATTATACCTATTTACCAACATTAATTACTGTTTTCATTTCAGTAATAATATTTGACATTCTTCTTGTTGCCATAGTATAGAGTAGCGAGTTTTTTTGAATTTCTGAAAGTTCTTCCGCTATATCTATTTCTTGCTTTCTTCTATCTTCCAAAACTCCTGAGGGTCCAAGTTCGTTAGAAAGTTTTGTTTCTAAAGGACTGTTCATTGAGCCTAAATACATAGAAAAATCAATATCACGTCTTACGTATCCAGGAGTGTCCACGTTTGCAATGTTTGAACCC
>CAKOVA010000150.1 GCA_934120735.1 uncultured Prevotella sp. | reverse complement strand
GCATAGGCAGCCTCTTGACACATACGCCCTTTTGCCTCTTTGCCCCTCTTTGGCAAGAAAGGAATGTTGGCAGCAAGGTCATCCAGCACTTTCTTGGCAATCACCTCTTTCTTCTCTACCGGAGCTTCAGCCTCTCTCAAGGTGAGTGGTTTTTCCAAATAAGGCACATCCCGATACAACGACACGAGATTACAATATCCCAAAGCCCTCAATGCAATAGCCTCAGCCTTATATCTACCAGCCGTCTCCTTACCCATCGTAGATTCGTCGATGTTGGAAATCAGCAAATTGCATCGCTTGATCAATTCGTAGTTTGCATTCCAATAACTGCTGAAACATCCATCATTGGTTCCAGACGTACCCATGGCTACGGTGGAGCCTAACATCCATGTTCCCCAAGAATGTTCTCCGTTATCTGAGGTCGTTTCCCGCATCAGGAATCCATAACCTCCACCATCCAGATAATCGTCATACAAGTTGTCGCTCTGTAGCGCATCGTAACAGGCTGTGAGTCCCATCAAGGCATCTTGCTCTGTCTTCCAGAAACTTGTATTTTCTACTTGATTCGGATTCTTCAAATCGAAGAAGTCATCAGAGCAGCTTGTTGCGGTAAGTATCAAACCGCATACTGGCAATATGTGAAACAGTTTTTTCTTTAAATATATTTTCTTCATGATTTCTCCCTTTTATCAGAAATTAATGTTTAATCCAAACGAGTATGTTTGTGAGTTGGGATGAATTTGGTTGCGCACGTCGCCTGATGTCTTCTCAGGATCCCAGTTCTTCAATGGAGTGAAAGTGAGCAAGTTTGTAGCAGCAAAATAGATGCGCATCTTTGAGATGCCAAGTCCACGCAATTCATTTTTGAATGTATATCCTAACTCAAGATTCTTTAAACGCAAGTAGTCAGACTTTTCCATCCAGAATGATGACATCGTGTCATTGATAGAATTGCCTAAAGCTGGCATGCTACCGTTCACGTTCTCTGCCGAATAGCGGTCAAGGAAGCGTGTGGTAAGGTTACCGCGGATATCTGACGTTGTTTCCCATGAGTAGCGATAGATACCACCCACACCTTGCCATAAGGTAGAAAAGTCAAGCCCCTTCCAACCGAAACCAAAGTTGAATCCATAGGTGTATTTGGGGAAAGGATTACCAATGATGTCACGATCCTTGTCATTCACATTGCCATCATCGTTGATGTCGGCATACATGATATCGCCCAATTTAGGTGCTGCTCCATTCTGTTTGATAACCTGTCCTTTCGAATTGGTTCTTTGCAAGTCGGCTTCGGTGCGATATATGCCGATAGCTCTCCATGCGTAAAAAGCACCAATAGGATTACCAATACGGTTGATGGTAGGTCCACTGATACGCTCTTCCAGCCCACCCATATAAAGAATCTCATTCTTCACATGGCTAACATTGAAGCCGGCAAACCAGTTCCAGTCGCCTTTGCTATCTTGATAGTTTGCACTCCATTCCCATCCACGGTTTCTCACCTCACCTACATTCTGATAAGGAGCATGGAGCGAGCCAAGGAAGATACCGGGCATCGCCAACTGCATCAAGATGTCAGAGGTCTTGCGGTCGAACCAATCGAAGCTGGTAGAAATCTTATTATTGAAGAAGCCCAAGTCAACACCAAGGTTGATGTTTCTTGTGGTTTCCCACTTGATATCCTCATTAGGTATTGATGTCTGAACCATACCAGCCTGAGCATTTGCTTTTTGGTCGAAGTAGTAATTACCTCTTGCTCCTAAGGTTGCCACATAGGCGTAGCTACCAATCTCTTGGTTACCCAGTTTACCCCATGATGCACGTAA
>CAKOVA010000149.1 GCA_934120735.1 uncultured Prevotella sp. | reverse complement strand
CTTCAGATTGATTGTAGTCATAAATAAACCTCCGTTTCGGTGTTGGGTGGATGAGTGACCGAAACGGGGCTCGGCGGAGAACGGCATCCCGGGGAGCCGCCCTGCACCTCGGGACAATTTGTCTCGAAGGACAAAAAAGCGCCTGGGCGACACAAAGCCGCACAGGCACATGAAGTTACATATTCATTTATGTACTGTTTAATTTCATGTTCATAACCAGACTGTCCCGGAGGGGGAGCTACGCTTTTTTTAGCTGGTGCAGGTCATGGGTACTGTGAAAAAAGGCAAAAATGGACACGGCGATACCTCCAAGATACCGCCGTATCTTTAAAAAAGGGCGACTTTAATAAGCCCTCCTTATTCTCATTTTTCAAAAAGAAAACGGCGGTCTGAAATTTGCTATTTCAAAACCGCCGTAAGGCTACTTGTATTTTGTTTAGGCGCACAGATACCCAGCCGCCAAATCAACGGTTTTTTTTATTACCGTTGCGACTGTGAATTATTATTGAAATCTAACCCAAATTTTGAAGAATTTCATTGTAACGCTTCGTTGCGGAGATACTTGGTTTTCCTTTTTTGCAGAAGGATAGCTTTCCCAATTTTGGCACAACACGCTCAACAACAATCTGGCCGTCTTGTGTCTTGGATTTCAATATATCTAATGCCTCAAGAAACCTGTAATCATTTTTAGCTTTGTCATAAAAAGATAGGACATAAACATACTGAAAAAGATTATAGTTGCGAAATGGATATTCAACCTGCATAAACAGCGTTCCAATTCCATAATGGCAAGGCCCGATAGGTTTTCGTATTATCCAATGATTAAGCAAAAATTCCACGGCATGATCCAGAGCTGGCTCCCGGTTAAGATAATGGCTAAAGCGAAAAGCATCAAGCGCAATAAGTGTAGGGTGAGGATTTGAATATTCTGTTTCAGGCCCATGCCCAAAAGAAAATTTATTGCAACGCCATCCGCCATCTATACATTGTGCATTTAATAAGTATTGAAAAGTTTTTTCTATCCTACTGTCATTTGCATGTCCCATATAGCATAGTGTCCGGGCCGACTCCGCAGTTTGGCAAGGATAAATACTACCAGTAGGGAAAATCTTAAAACGCCCGTCCTCTTTCCATGTACTAAAAATAAGGTTTGCAGTTTCCTTCATAACTGGATCGTCAGCAGAGACACCTAATTCTAATAAATAAAGGGGACTTTCAATCGTCGTGAACGGAGCACCTTTTAATAATCGCTTGTCGAGTGTAGCCCAATAGTCCCCACCGTTATCATAGCGATGGGACAGTATTTCCTCTATATCAGAGATATAGTTATTTTCTAAGGACATAGTGTATCCTCCTTCCAATTCATATTATAAAACCAAAACATGACAACAGTAAGTCATATTTCATATTGCTTTAATGCATTTTTCAAAAAATCTTTTACTTCTGTTCGTAGACTATTTGGAGATATTATCTCGGCTTTTTCTCCCAAACTTGCAAATGTAGTAATTACCCAACTGGGATACTCCGAATGAAATGTAATATATAGATTATCAGCATTTTTTATAATGTTTTCTTCTCCAAAAAAATCAATGGCAAGAAATTCAAGAGATTTATCCATGCGAACAGTTATTTCAATACCTTGGCTATTTGAAAAATCACTTTTCAATAACGGAGTTTCGTAACCTTCCCGTTCTTCAAATGTTTCCTTAGTAATTTGTAAATCGCTAATACGCTCAACCTTGAAAATGCGAAAACTCTTTCTATAATGGCAGTATGCAAGCAGATACCAGCTTTCTTGTTTGAAAAGTAGCTTATATGGTTCTACAATGCGCTCACGATA
>CAKOVA010000148.1 GCA_934120735.1 uncultured Prevotella sp. | reverse complement strand
GATATTGTTTTTGAAAAACGCAATTTGCCGCATTGCGCGGCGCGGCGCGTAGGGCGCGGCGGAGCTAAGTTCTCCCGCTTTCGGGCGGCGCATTATTTGCCCGAATGTGCAAAAAAGCTGCGCGGCGGAGGAATGCCTAATTCCTCGCGTTCGGGACGCGCTTTGTTGCGCGGCTTGCGCGGGATTTTGCCCCGTTTTCGGGGCGGGGCGGGGCGCCAAAAAATGCTCGACAATTCGGCGTAATGTGAGATGTATATGATACTCGCGAGCGTTCGTCCGAATGTTCGCGGGGTGGTCGAACTTATTTACATCGTCGGGAAATGAATTTAAAATCCAAAAACGTATTCGTAACAGGCGCGGACGGCTTTATCGGCTCGCACCTCGTGGAGCTTCTCGTAAAGCGCGGCGCAAATGTCCGCGCGCTCTCGCAGTACAACTCCTTCAACAACTGGGGCTGGCTCGAAGACATTGACTGCAAAAATGACGTCGAGGTCGTTTGCGGAGACATTCGCGACGCCCACTGCGTCAAAAAATTTTCCGAAAAGGCCGATGTGATTTTCCACCTCGCCGCCCTCATCGCCATTCCATATTCCTACGTCGCTCCCGACAGCTATGTCGATACCAACGTTAAGGGCACTCTCAATGTCTGTCAGGCGGCTCTCGAAAACGGCGTTTCCAAGGTTGTCCACACTTCCACGAGCGAAGTTTACGGCACGGCGAAGTATGTTCCGATTGACGAAAAGCACCCGATTCAGCCGCAGTCGCCGTACTCCGCAACGAAAATCGGCGCGGACTGCATTGCCGAAAGTTTCCACAGGGCGTTCGGGTTGCCGCTCGCGACGGCGCGTCCGTTCAACGCCTACGGGCCGAGGCAGTCGGCGCGCGCGGTGATTCCGTCGATTATCACGCAGCTCGCTTCGGGGCGCAAGCAAATAGAGCTTGGCGACACCACCCCCACGCGCGACTTCAACTTTGTCAAGGACACCTGCGCGGGCTTTGTCGCGATTGCCGAGGCGGACTCCACGATAGGCGAGGTCGTCAACATTGCGACCAACTGCGAAATTTCCATTGCCGACACTTTCGCGGTTATCAACGAAATCATGGGCGCGAACGCCGAAATAGTCCGCGACCCGAAGCGCATACGCCCGAAAAATTCGGAGGTCAACAGGCTTTGGGGCGACAACACGAAGATAAAATCGCTCACGGATTTTTCGCCGAAATATGACATTCGCAAGGGGCTTGCCGAAACCGTAGAGTGGTTCTCGAAGCCCGAAAATCTCGCGAAATACAAGGCGGACATCTACAATATTTGACGAATGAAAGACCTGATTCTTTTGGGCTGCGGCGGGCACGCGAAGTCGTGCGTCGATGTAATCGAGGCTGAGGGCAAATACCGCATTCTCGGGTTAATCGACGCGCCCGAAAAGAACGATTCTTCGGTTTTGGGCTATCCCGTAATCGGGCACGACGAAATGCTGCCCGAATTTTGCGGGAAAGACGTAGAGTTTCTGATTACCGTGGGGCATGTGCGCTCGCACGAAGCGCGGTCGAGGCTTTTCGCCCGCATATGCGAGCTTGGCTTGAAGCCGGCGACTGTGGTTTCGCCCTTGGCGCGGGTTTCGCGCTATGCCGAAATCGGCGCGGGCACAATCGTCATGCACTACGCGTTTGTGAACGCGGGCGCGAGGGTGGGCGCAAACTGCATAATAAACACGAAGGCTCTTGTAGAGCACGACGCGGAGGTTGGCGACACCTGCCACATCTCGACTGCCGCCGTCGTAAACGGCGCGGCGAAAATCGGCTGCGGAACGTTTGTCGGCAGCAACGCGACTGTCGCCAACGGCGCGGTTGTGCCGCCCGAAAC
>CAKOVA010000147.1 GCA_934120735.1 uncultured Prevotella sp. | reverse complement strand
CGCCCGTTAGGACAGCACCCTGGATAGCTGCACCGCAGGCGACCACCTCATCGGGGTTCACACCCTTAGAGGGCTCCTGGTTAAAGATCTTCTTGACGATCTCCTGGATAGCGGGGATACGTGTCGAGCCACCCACGAGAATCACCTCATTGATGTCGCTCGCCGTGAGTCCAGCATCCTTGAGCGCCTGATTACAAGGCTCCACACAAGCGTGGATTAGCTTGTCAGCTAGCTGCTCAAACTTAGCACGTGTCAGCGTACGAACGAGGTGCTTAGCGATACCATCTACAGGGATCAGGTACGGTAGGTTGATCTCCGTTGATGTCGAGCTAGAGAGCTCTATCTTAGCACGCTCAGCAGCATCCTTGAGGCGCTGGAGTGCCATATTGTCCTTGCGTGGGTCGACACCCTCGTCCTTCATAAACTCCTCAGCGAGCCAGTCAATGATCACATGGTCAAAGTCATCACCACCGAGGTGCGTATCACCATTCGTGGACTTTACCTCAAAGACTCCGTCACCGAGCTCTAGGATGGAGATATCAAACGTACCACCACCGAGGTCGAAGACTGCGATCTTCATATCGGAGCCCTTCTTGTCAAGGCCGTAAGCTAGCGAAGCTGCCGTAGGCTCGTTGACGATACGACGTACCTTGAGCCCAGCGATCTCACCAGCCTCCTTGGTAGCCTGACGCTGTGAGTCGTTGAAGTAAGCAGGCACCGTGATTACCGCGTCGGTAACCTCTGTGCCAAGGTAGTCCTCGGCCGTCTTCTTCATCTTCTGAAGGATCATCGCCGAGATCTCCTGAGGCGTGTAGAGACGTCCGTCAATGTCTACACGAGGCGTGTTGTTGTCACCCTTGACCACCTTAAAGGGGACGCGCTCAGCCTCCTTCTCTATTTGCTCATAGGTCTCACCCATGAAGCGCTTGATCGAGTAGATCGTGTTCGTTGGATTCGTGATAGCCTGACGCTTAGCGGGGTCACCCACCTTGCGCTCACCGCCCTCTACGAATGCTACTACTGAGGGAGTCGTCATACGTCCCTCGCTGTTGGGGATGACCTTGCTCTCGCCACCCTCCAGGACTGCTACACATGAATTTGTTGTTCCTAAGTCTATACCAATTATCTTACCCATAGTATTGTGTTGTTTGTTGATTTCTTATTTGTTAATGTCTCTGTCGGCTGACCTGGTCCATCCGTAGGTCAGACGCTTACATCACATAGGTATCAAACATTGTGCCACAAAACTATCCCTTGCGACATTATGTCAAAGTGCCACCAAATCCAAGCCAAGGACTCGCAATATTTGGGAAGAGAAAAGCGAATTAGAAGCGGACGATGAGCGAGGCGTCGTACTGGCGTCCCGTTAGGTAGTTGGGCACGGCGTACTGGTTGCGGTAAGCATCCGAGAGCCAGTAGTAAGAGCCGATGTTCGTCATGTCAAAGAGGTTGAAGACATTCACCCCGACCGAGACCTTGCTGAGCGCTTGTAGCCAGCGCCACGCACCGGGCTTTGCCTCCGCGCGGTCCCACAGCGTGTACTGCATACCAATGTCCACACGCTTGTAAGCCGTGCCACGGAAGAGCGGGCGACCGAAGCCCTCGGCTGCGTTCAGCTGGGGCAGTCCTCCCGTCAGCACCCCTCGCAAGCTCAGCGTGATCCGCTTGTAGCCCGGGAAGTAGTCCTGGAAGAAGAGCGACAAATTGTAGTCCGGCACGTGTGGTAGTGGCATCTCGCCATACCCCTCGATGGTCTGTCGACCACGCATCAGCGAGGCGGTGAACCACGAGTCTACGTCTGGGACAAACTCCCCAAAGAGCTTGACATCTAGCCCCACGATGTAGCCCGTGCCGAGGTTTTGACCTAGGTAGCGCTGCTTGACATTGTCCACGTAGTAGGGATTGATGCGAAAGAGATGCTTGT
>CAKOVA010000146.1 GCA_934120735.1 uncultured Prevotella sp. | reverse complement strand
CATATTGGAGAGCATGTTTATCTTCAGCCTTGGAATTTTGGTACGGAACCCCATTTAATTTCGTTCGGCGAGAATGTCCATGTAGCAAGCAATGTGTCTTTCATCAACCACGATATAACTTGCATGATGTTTAGGAACATGGATAAAGAACATAAATACAAACTTCGCCAAGGTGAAATCAATATAGGCGACAACGTTTTTATCGGTTCAAATTCGACCATCTTATACGATGTGACAATTGGGAACAACGTTATCATCGGTGCCGGAAGCCTGGTCAACAAGGACATTCCCAGTGGAACAGTAGCTGCAGGTGTTCCGGCAAAGGTTGTAGGAAACTTTGAAGATTATAGGAAAAGAATGATAAAGGATGTCGAGGAATGATTAAAAGAGATCCGCTCGTAGTAGCGCTCTATCTGCCTCAGTATTATGAGACAGATTATAACAATAAATGGTGGGAAAAAGGCTATACCGAGTGGACAGCTTTGAAGCGAGCCAAACCTTTATTCCCAGGTCATAATCAGCCACGTGTTCCTCTGAATGAAAACTATTATGATCTTTCTGTCAGAGACAATATCAAATGGCAGATGGATCTTGCAAAAGAATACGGAATAGATGGCTTTGCTATTTATCAGTACTACTCCTGCGGCAGTAAACTTCTGGAAGTCCCCACGGAAATTATCAGGGATGATCCGTCATTGGATCTTTCGTTTTTCCTGTACTGGGCAAATGAATCATGGAGAAAAACATGGTTTGGTCAGGACAATACTGTTGTTTGGGAGCAGAAGTACGGAACTGAGAAGGATTGGAAGGAACAGTTTGATTACTGCCTCCAGTATTTTAAAGATGAACGATATATCAAAGTGAATGGAATGCCTGTTTATGCTATTTATAACGCCTGGGCAATTCCAGAAGTAGACCATGTGATTGACCTTTGGAACGGTTGGGCAAAAGAAGCTGGCTTCCCAGGAGTGTACTTTGTTAAAACAATTGCGCGTCATGACTCGGAAAGTCGAGGTAAATTCTCTGCGACTGTTACAAGAGAACCTAATTACACCTTTACTCATGATGAGGGATTCTTTGAAAAAGTACGCCGGGTTGTAAAGGGCAGGACTGTAGACTTCCTTAATCGCAAACTCCTTCTTAAACGCGGAAAAGGAATTGTGATGACGAAGGCTTCATATGACACTATCTGGGAGCGGATTATCAGTCGGAAAGTGGAAGATAATTATGTCTTGTTGGGAGCATTCTGTGATTGGGACAATTCGCCACGGAAAAGCTACAACTCAATCATCGTGCTTGAGGCATCAGCACAGAAGTTCAATAAATACTTCAAGCGTTTGCTCCGAAAAGCGCAAAACATTGGTGCGCCAATGGTGGTAATTAACGCATGGAATGAGTGGGCAGAAGGTGCATATTTGGAACCCGATGAGGATAATAAGTATGCATACCTTGAAGCTATTCGAGAAGCAAAGAAAAGCAGAGGTATTGAAGAATGATCATCACAAAAACTCCGTTCCGTATGTCATTCTTCGGCGGCGGAACCGATATGGAAAGCTTTTTCCGGGAATACGGGGGAGCAGTTCTCTCTACAACATTTGATAAATACTGTTATGTGAATGTGCGCCATTTACCGCGTTTTTTTGATTATTCAACAGAGCTTTCATATTCTAAAACGGAACGTGTAACTTTAATTGATGATATCCAGCATCCTGCAATTCGTAATGCAATGAAAATGTTGGATATGCATGAGATACGGCTTACATATGAAGCGGATTTACCAGCTCGTTCTGGACTGGGAACAAGCAGTTCCTTTGCGGTAGGAATGCTGAATGCTTTTTATGCCTTAAAAGGTAAATATGCGGATAAGAGAAAATTAGCAGATGAAGCAATTTATCTGGAAAGAGTATTATGCAACGAAGCGGGAGGCTGGCAGGATCAAATTGCAGCATCCTATGG
>CAKOVA010000145.1 GCA_934120735.1 uncultured Prevotella sp. | reverse complement strand
CTTATACCCTTCCAACGAAAATTTTACGGGGAAGAGTACCGCGCCGTGCGTATTAAGATACATTTCGTCCGTAAAAGAACTGGATACGACAAGCAAGAAAGGCAACACGAACAACAGCCCGAAAATGCACAGAAGAGTTATGTTTACAGTATCGAAAATTATTTGGTCTTTAGATTTTTTCATAACGTCCTCCTTCTCACCACAATGTCATATTGTCAGTCTTTTTGGCGATGTAGTTTGTTATTTCTATAAACAGCAACGCAACCACGCTCTGGAAAAGCCCTATCGCCGTCGCCGCGCCGTAACCGCTAGCTCCGCCGAGGAGTTGCTGGTACGTTACGGAAGAGAACACGTTTGTAACGTGCCGCAATTCCTGCGCGTTGTTCGTCATTGTCATAATCTGTTCGAAGTCGTCCCTTATAAGGTTACCGGAGCAGAGAATCAACTGCATTATGATTATCGGCATCATGCCCGGGATGGTGACGTGCCATATCCTCTGCATAATCTTTGCGCCGTCCATATAAGAAGCCTCGTAGAGTTCCGTGTTGACGTTTGCGATCGCCGCAAGATAGATAATCGACCCCCACCCGGCGCCTTTCCACAAAGCGGATAAAGTAAGTATCGCCCACCACGGCTCCGGAGTAGAGTACCACACGATCGGCTCTAAGTTGAACAGTTGTCTGATATTGTTAAACACGCCGTTATCCGCTGAGAAGAAGTTGTAACATATACCGGAAACGACAACCCACGAGATAAAGAACGGCATATACGACACGATCTCGATGATTTTACGGAAAGATTTGGATCTTACCTCGTTAAACATCAGCGCGATGATAATGGAAGCCGGGAAGCACACGAGCATTTTAAGAAGCGCGAGCACAACGGTGTTTCGGAGCATTTCCCAGAACCCGGAGCCGGGATCGAAGAACAAACTTTCGAAGTGCGCGAAACCTACCCACTCGCTGCCGAAAATACCGTCGTCTATCGAATAATTCTTAAACGCTAACACTATTCCGGACATCGGCAGATAAGAGAATATAAACAGAAGCACCGCTCCGGGAAGCATCATAAGGTAAAGGTCCGCGTTCTGACGCATGAATATCGCGGGCTTGCTCGCATGGAACTTTTTAAACCATTTGCGCCTTATTCCGAAGAATATAAACACGCCGAGCGCGACTATCGCTATACAACCGATAATGAGTCCCGCGTAACTTTTGTCCATCTGAAAGAGTACGAAACCGAGTACGCCGTTCAACTCTTCCACCGTGGTTTCGGTCCCCTCGTTTACAACTCTTTTTACCGTCGCGTCTACCTTTTGGGGCGTAATTTCAACGGTCTTTTTGTCGAGCATCTTAACGCCCTGCCCGCCTAAGACTCTTATTTCTCCGGGGAAGGAAAGGGTTATTTTATCCACCAGTCCCGAAAAATAATCTTCGAACATGAAAATATACTCTCTGTCGTCCGTTCTTCCGGAGAGAGTTTCTACGTCCGCATATTCGCCGTCCGCGGTTTGAGCCTCGAACGCGAGTATTTCCTCCGCGTCTTTTGGGGTAACGAGCGACGTATCCCACTTTTTAAGGGTATTGGTCGAGCCCGCCGCCATCAGCAAAAGTCCGTTTCTGTTATTGAAATCTTCAAAAAACATTTCGCGCGTTTTAAAAACGTACTTACCTTCGCCGAGCGTACGAGTAAGATCTTTAAGCGTTATTTTAACGGTATATCCGCCGTCTACCTTGTTAACCTTTCCGAGCGAAACGCGCGTCTTGTCGGTGGAAACGTCGCAAACGCCCTGTTTCCATTTATTGAGATAATCTGTAAGGTTTTCCGCAGTCACAGCCTCTCCGTCAATAATCGTATCGTCGGAAACGGTAAGCACGGCGGTGGCTGTTTTATCGCGCTTGAACGATATATCCACCTGCCCGCAGCCGCTGAAAAGCACAAGCACGCAAAGCAGCAAAG
>CAKOVA010000144.1 GCA_934120735.1 uncultured Prevotella sp. | reverse complement strand
TTATGGTGAAGAGAATGTGTATAATGGGATTGAACTTGCGGATAAAATGCAGAAGTGTAACGATTACAGGGTTCCGGTCTGGCTTCAATTCTGGAAGAACGCATTTCTTAAAGATGCCGGTCTGCAATTCTATAATAGGCTGATATATGAAGATGAATTATTTACCTATCAATCTATGATGCAGGCAGAACGGGTAGCATGTATTGCGAAGACATACCATAAATACAGACGGCATTCAGATACGATTACATTGGGAAAAATCACAGCTCATAATATAAAAAGTATGCTGATTATTATTCAGGAGATTACATCCTACTGGAATGCACATCAGACACCGGATATTAACCGGATATCTGGAAAAATTATTCGCGGTCTTGAGTGGCAGATCAATGAGTTTTTAAAGAAGATGTCGGAAACGGTGGAACAGCTACAGCAGGAATGGGGAGAAGACAGCATTTATAGTCATTATCTTGGTATTATATACCGACCGGTCATTAAACAGGAGCAGGAAGCTGCAAAGCCAGAAGCAAGCCAGAAATTATACATACAGGACAGAATATTTACAGAGGAGAATCTTATCAGATTAGCACAGGCTGAAAAACGATATGTTTATGGTGCAGGGAAGTTTGCAAGAAAATACATAAATTATCTTAGAAAGATAGGAGTCAGCTTTAATGGCGTGATTGTAACAGACAGGGAAAATAATCCGGATGAAGTGGAAGAAATTGCTGTCTATGGATTGGATGAACTAAAACGTCAGCAGGATAATTATGTGATATTGATAGGCGTGGGAGCGAAGTTAATCGATGAAGTGAAACAAACGTTAGTGGATAATGGAATAGATCAATATATAATAGCAGGTGAGTGAGAATATGAAGAAAGTATCAGTAATTATTCCGATTTATAATGTAGAGAAGTATCTTGGGGAGTGTTTAGACAGTGTCCTGGCACAGACATTGAGGGAAATTGAAATTATTTGTGTGAATGATCAGTCTCCGGATGGATCGGAAGCTATCTTGGAGGAATACGCTGCAAAAGATTCCAGAATCATTGTACTGAAGAACCAAAGAAATATGGGATTGTCAGGTGCCCGAAATGAGGGAATGAAAATAGCAACAGGAGAATATATTTATTTTCTTGATTCGGATGATAAAATCGCTGCAAATGCACTGGAACGTTTGTATACGGTGGCACAGAAAAAACAAGCAGATTTGATTTTCTTTGATTCTGTTATGTTTTATGAGAATGCGGATGTGGATCAACCAACAGATTTATTTCAGGCAAAAGTCCAGTATCCTGACTTGATGACAGGAGCAGAGTTTTTGGGAGAAATGAGGAAGAATGATGATATTAGGGAGCCAGTCTGGCTTCAATTCTGGAACAGAGGTTTTTTAGAGAGAATTGGTCTTAAATACTATGAGGGAATTTTGCATGAAGATCTATTGTTTACGTTTATTTCCCTTATGGAGGCAGAGCGTGTCGCCTGTATCAATGAAACCCTGCATTATTATCGCATACGGCAAAATGCAATTACATCTAGTGGAATTTCTGCACGCCATATTACGGGACTGGTTCTTACCTATGTTGAAATTTTGGATTATTGGAATCATAAGGGACGTGACAAAGGAGTGGGATATGCGATTGAACATTATCTTGACCGAATCAGCTGGAAGATCAATCGCTACTTAGATGATTTTAAGGATTGCGAGAAAGTCAGAGCAGAACTTGGCAAAGACGAGGTTGCAAAACATGTATTTAAATTGATACTAGAGCCTCAATTTAGATTGTGAAAGGAAAATGTATGTATTCAGATATTAAGATCACAGTGATTATTTTTGGAAATGGTAATACGGAGCAGCTTAGACGATGTCTGGAAAGTGTAACGTGTCAGACACACGAATTATATGAATGTTTTATTATGCTTCGAGAAAATTCTGCCGTTAACAGAGACGAGATAGAGTCCTTGATAGATGGAAGATTTT
>CAKOVA010000143.1 GCA_934120735.1 uncultured Prevotella sp. | reverse complement strand
GTCCTGTATATCCGTCACGCCCGGCTCCCAGTACAGCCCCAGCACCGACACGGATTTGATGCTGATGTCGCCGAGACCGCCCAGCTTTGCCGCATCCCACACAACCGCATAGCAGCCCGTGCCGGTCGTGATCTTGTTCCGCGCCACATCGCAATAGGCGTTCTCGATACCGTTCTGCTCCAGCACACACGGCATCACGCTGGTCAATACCTTTGCCGCCTCCTCGTCGTCCGCAGAGCGCGGCAGAAAGGAGCAGTCCGGGATGTTGTCGTAGATGTCCGCGACCTTGTTTTCGACCGCGTTGAACAGCTGCGCGCCTGCCGGGGTCTCTCTGTCCGCGCCCTCCGCGAGATCGCTCCAATGGCGGCGTCTCCACCACCTGTCCTCGTTGATGATGCGCCGCTCAAGGTTGCCCTTGCCGTCTTTGTAGCGGCGCAGGATGCCCAACGCCTCCGAGACTTCGCGCGCGGCGATATTCTGCTGCCCCATCTCGGCTTGCTCGCGCATTGTTTCTTTGATTGTATCGTCCATGTGTCACCTCAAAAATAAGATATCCGTTCGGCTTTTGGTTTCGCCAGCGGATCTAAGATCGGATAATTCGGTTGTATTTCGCGGCTCGGCGCCAGCGGAGACATCATGCAGAAATACCGCAGCGCATCCGCGATGTGGTCTTCTTCGGTCGTGTCCAGGTCTTCCGGGTCACGCGCCGAGTATTGCAAAATCGGCAGCGTCCGCAGCGTGTTTTTGCAGGTCGAAAAGATGTACAGCATCGGTCTTGCGTCCTCGCCGAATTGCAGCCTGCGCCGCACCTGCATCCATCCGGCAATGCGCGTGTGGTCTGCGCGGTCGAAATATACCTGATGCCGGTCGGCAGCCGCCACAATCGGCTCGCCGCCGTTCTCCGCCCAGATTGCAGGGTCGGCAACGCCTGTGATTTGCCTCCCCGGGAATCGCTCGCTCTCGCGGCGGTGAATCTCGGCAAATACCTGATCTGCCGACCATTTCAGCCCCGTGTCCGGAATCATCGTCCCTCCGCGCGCCGCACATGTGTACAGCTCGTCCACCAGATACGCACGGCCGTCGTAGTCCACCGCCCACCACAGGCAGGCGGAAGGCTTGGAATAGCCCCAGTCAAACGACCGATAAATGCGCCAGCTGTACGGGATGTCGAACGGCTCGACCACATGCGTCATCGTCGCATCGGCAAGCGGCTTTGGGGACAGCCGCAGCTCCGCGAAAAACGCACCGTCGAAAACATTCCAGTCACCGTCCAGATGTGCGCGCCGCAGGTTCTCCGGCAGCGCCTCCAGCTGCTTGATATATCCGGGGTTGCGCGCCATCAGAATTGCATTGTCGCGCACCGTTGCCGGGATGTATAGGTAGTCGTCCGGGTCTTCGCCGTCGACAAATTGCCGGTCGATAAATAAGCGCTTGAAATAAGCGTGACTTACGCCGCCCGGATTGCAAGTGTAATAGATGCGCGGGCGAAAGTCCGCGCGTGTTGTGCGCAACGCCGTTGCGATGAATGTGATCCAGCTTTCTTCAAAGTTGGTCGCCTCCTCGAATATGATAAAGTCATATTCGGCGCCCTGGTATTGCAGCTTGTCGCTGTCGCATGCACAGTAGCCGAGCTGCAAGCGGCTGCCGTTCGGGTACAGGAATGCCTTCTCGCTCTCTTTCCACCGCGCATAGCCGTTTAGTTCCGCCTGCAAGGGCAAGATGTGATTGACCTGTAATTCGCGATAGGTGCGCCGGAGCAGCAGCCCTTTCAGACTTGCATAATTGATACACAGCAGATTCGCCTTGCGTCGCGCCGCCCATGACTTGCCACCGCCGCGTGCACCACCGTACATCGTGTGCAGCGCCTCGGACGCAAAAAACGCCCGCTGGCGTTCGTTCGGTCGTTCCGTGCGCAGATGTTCCCAGAGCAGTGCTTCGTGTGCTGCGCGGCCTATTTTGCCCATTCTGCGAGTTCTCCCTCAAGTTTGATTGTCATCCCGCTCGGAATCAGGACG
>CAKOVA010000142.1 GCA_934120735.1 uncultured Prevotella sp. | reverse complement strand
TGTTGTCTTGACTTGCAGACTTGCCCTACATTGAGGGCAAGTGCAAGTATCTATAGGCTGCTCTAAAGTCCAACTATAACCACAATCCATACAAGTTGTACGACCTTTAGGTAAGCGGTAAGCAAAGTGGTCTATGCACTCTCGGAATGCCCATTGACGCTGTGCTTTTGTTATTGGGCATAGTCTCGTTCTCAGTGCCAATACGGCTTTCTCAAACTTGTTCCTAGGTTTCATAAGGCAAGGGTGTCAAATAGTGTGGGTTGCGGTTGTGTAGAAGATGTTGTCTCGGTTCTTTCAGTTCTCTTGGGTCGCTCGTATCTCTTCTGCAATTTGACAAATTCCTCTTGTTGGTATTGCTTGATAGCTTCCTGCCGTGCTTGCTTTTTCTCTTCTTCGGTGAGCTCTACAACGTGATTGACTACAACATTGCAACCAGAGACTTTATCCACCTCTATATCATCTTCATCATAGTAGTGAACTGCCATTGAGTATATCTCCTCATCGGCAAAGCCATTACAACCACTTCTTTGCACCTCACTCAAGATATAGAGAATGCACTCCTCTATGTTCTTATGGAGCTTCTGTAGATTGGGCGCAAACAAAGGGTCTGTCATCGCACGTCCATTAAGATACTCGGCTATCGTTCGGGTAAATTGTTCTGTTCCTTTCATTGTCTTATCGGTATTAGTGCTGTTACTGCTTGGGTATCTCTACGATTTGGTTGATAGGTCCATAGAGGTAGTTGCGTAGGCTGGTGCGGTCGGGAGCATAGTACTCTGCCCACTGTCCATATTGATTGACGAGGTACTTCTTCAATACATCGATGAAGTCAAATCGCCATCCTTGTAGCGGTACGGCAGAGCGGAAGTAGGTATTGTTATTCACCGCTTCACAGAGCCAATCCTTATCCTCACGGCTCATTCGCTCGCCACGATTAAGCTTTGCTCTCAGGAGATATACAGAGCTGTCACAAAGGCTTTCCAATGGGGGTACGTCCCAATGGACGAACTTGGTAGCCAACGCCTGCTCACTTTGTTCAAACTCAGAACTTATGCGGTAATGAGAGGAGGAGCTATATCCTTTTTCTTTCGTTGATGATGTCATGTTTACTTTCTGCTTATTCATAAGAGACCTTTTTTTTATGCGTTCAAAGATCGGAGTATGCTGATTCCTTTTTTCAAGCAAAAACAAGGTAGCGGGGCGAGACTTACACAAGGTTTTGGCGGAAAATACTACCCGAAGCAAACAGCATAGGTGTGGAGATTTTTCAGACAAACCGAATGGCCTGACTTTGGGAAAGTCTTTAAGCCCCGTACTACCTTTGCGATGAAAAAGAATCAGCTTCCGATTTGACCACTGCATAACTGGGGAACTATGACTGAGAAGCAGAAGTGCAATGCCTAAACACAAGAAGCAAAAAGGGTGACCAGCCTCGCAAGAGAGCTAGTCACCCAAAGAGTCGTTTCTCTGAAGTGATAGAGGTGCTATATCATAGCACGCAAAGCAGTATTACGGCTAGTACAACAATCCAAAAGAGGTAGCGTAGAAGCGTAAATGTGATTTGCAGAACGGTACGAACGATGAATCGTAGAACCACAAAGCCAATCAGTATCAATAGAGCCGTTACGACCTGTGCTGTGACTAACTTAGAGAGTAAGTACACTCCACCCAATAGGATACCCATAAGTAAGGCAAGTCGGATGATGCGAGACCATTTAATCTCGTCGCTCGGAGTAGTTTTGGACGCAACTTGTAATGGTTCCTCTTTATCTGCAGGAACACTTGCCCGTATGAAGGCTGGACTGTGCAGGTCTTTGTTCATGAGAGATCTATTCATATTCGGAGTCTTTTAGAGTTTTCAAGAGCAGAGCCAAGAGACTATGCGACATAAAGACAAGAGATAGACTATACTCTTGACGTATGGAGCAGAGAGACTATCTTGGCTCTTGAAGCTCAAAAGGCTCACGAGATAGGGATAATCTACATTGTCTACTCTAATGCACTCACATCGCCTATCGTGGGAAGTTGATT
>CAKOVA010000141.1 GCA_934120735.1 uncultured Prevotella sp. | reverse complement strand
CATAAGTGGTGCAGACATTATACTTTCTGTTGTTGCAACAAGTGGGGTAAGAAGTGTTTGCGAACAATTGAAAGCAGCCGGTATTAAACCGGAACAACCGCTAGTTAATGCTTCTAAGGGGTTAGAATTAAATACATTAATGAGAATGTCAGAGGTTATTAAAGATGTTCTACCTGAACAAAAGGTTGTAATTCTTTCCGGTCCAACTTTGGCAAAAGAAGTTCTTCAAGGTAAACCAACTGCAGCTTCGGTTGCTTGTGAGGATATGGAAGTTGCAGAATTTGTACAAAAAGCTTGTAATGTTCCTAATCGTTTCAGATTGTATACTAATTCCGATGTAATTGGGGTTGAACTTGGCGGAAGTCTTAAGAACGTAATTGCTATTGCTTCGGGATTTGCACATACAATGGAATTGGGCGACAATTGTATGGGAACACTTCTTACAAGAGGAATGGCAGAAATCGTAAGGCTTTCAGTGAAATTAGGAGCAAACCCTTCTACACTTTACGGTTTATCCGGCATGGGGGATTTGATTGCTACTTGTTCTAGTCCAATGTCCAGAAATTATACAGTTGGTGCGATGTTAGGCAAGGGTAAAAAAATCAATGATATTTTAAACGAGCTTGGTTCTGTAGCAGAAGGGGTTAAAACTTCTAAAGTTGTTTGTGATTTGGCTGAAAAATTGGGATTGGAAGTTCCTGTTTCGAGTGCTATTTACGAAGCAGTTTATACAGATATTACGCCACAAGAAGTTCTTTCTAAATTAATGAACAGAAAACTTAAAAAGGAAGAAAGATATGATTAAATATGCGGTAAATTATTTAAAAAATACTTTTGTTCCTCTTAATTGTCCGGATAATGTTAATTTGGATGACGGTGCGCTTGTTTTAGTCAGAACAGAAAAGGGTGAAGAAGTGCTTAAGGCATTTCTTGTAAACAATGAAGTTGCAAAATTATTTGAAAATTCTAAAAAAACGCCAGTTCCTTTTGAATTTATACGTGTTTTGACTCAAGAAGATATGGCGGTATTGGATGAGTTAAAAAAAGAAGAAGTTACATCATTTTTTAAATGTAAAGAATTAGTAAAAAAACATCATCTGAATATGAATTTAGTTCAATGTAGGCTTACGTTTGACAGAAGAAAAATTTCTTTTTATTACACAGCTCCGGAAAGAGTTGATTTTAGAGAACTTTTGAAAGACTTAACTCAAGTATTTAAGCGAATGAGAATAGATTTAAGACACATTGGGGTAAGAGATGAATCCTCAATTATGGATGGAACAGGTATTTGTGGCAAACCATTTTGTTGTTCAACTTTTTTGAGAAAATTTGAGTCTATCAATGTTAAACTTGCAAAAGATCAAGGTATGCCGATTGCACCTTCTAAAATTTCCGGTACTTGTGGAAGATTATTATGTTGCTTAACGTACGAATATTCAAATTATATAGAAGCTGCAAAAGGAATGCCTCCGGTTGGTTCAACAGTTATGACCCCAACAGGATTAGGTAAAGTTTGTTTTATACAATTTCTTAACAATTCGGTTGCAGTTAAATTTGAAGATGGTAAAATAAAAGAGTACAGTAAATCAGATATAGAAATGGTCGATGCTGACGTAAATGTCGATATTGAAGTTTCAAGGATTAATGTTTACTCCCAAGACGAAAAAGTTGACGCTAAGCAGTTAAAACAACTTGAAGATGATAGGAACAGCTCGACCGGAAATGTGTAGAAAGTCGTGTAAATTATGAAAATCCAATCAATTAATCAACCAGTTAATCAATCCTTTAATCAAGGACAAAATCCTAGTTTTCAAAAATTAATCGTAAAAAAAGGTAGTTTTGATGCTTTGAAACAATCAAAGTATTTCCCGGAACGTGATTATCCAAATTATGCTGAACATCTTAAGAAATTTTATGAAAAATTAGTGCAGCTTAAAAAAACAGCTGAAAAAAATACATTATATAATGATGTTTTAAAACCGGAGAATGAAAAATTTTCCAGAACAGGAAAAATGGTAATCGAAAATTCAGATGGAGTTGAAC
>CAKOVA010000140.1 GCA_934120735.1 uncultured Prevotella sp. | reverse complement strand
GAAAATCTTTTTTTGCATGACAGCTGTCCTTGTCTTGCTGTCATCATGTATCGTTGTACAAGCCAACTCATACGAGGTTGCCAATGACGAAAGCAGAACTTACCCGCTGAGAGATTTCTCGGCAATCGAAGTCTCCGGCGCCATCCATGTAGAGTTTGTGCAGAGTAACAATCAAAGCTACCGTGTAAAGGCGGTAGGCTCGTCCAGCATGTTGCCGAAGTTGCAGATGGAAGTGCGTAATCGCGTGCTGACCATCAAGCAAAAGTCTGACCCTGGCTTTCATTCAGGTAATAATCACCTCACGGTTTATGTGCAGGCACCCAACTTGCAGTCGGTCAAAGCTTCCGGTGCGTGTGATGTGCTGATTCGGTCGCTCAATGCCTCGGCAGTGCGGTTGGAGGCACGCGGTTCGAGTGATATCAAGGTCAATCAGCTGACGGCCAACAGCTTGGAAGTCCGGTTGCAGGGGTCTTCCGATGCTCGTCTGGCTGGCAAAGTGTCGAAAGCCCTATATACCTGTTCAGGTTCTTCTGATGTGAGAGCCTACGATCTCAAGGCGAAAGACGTGTCGGCCACATGCTCCGGCTCGTCGGACGTCTATTGCTTCGCCACCCGTTCCGTCAGTGCCAAAGCCTCCGGCTCGAGCGACATCCGCATCAAAGGCAACCCCGTCCAGCGACAATTGGACAAATCAGGGTCTTCGGATATTCACATATTACATTAATCATCTATACTATGTTGCATCTTATCCAACAATCTTGCCGCATGGCTTGGCGCAATCTCTTTCGCCCCAGGCAGCACAATGTGGCCAAGATTCTATGTTTGGCACTCGGATTGAGTGTCAGTGCGGTTATCATTGCCGAGATTTATTACGAACAGACTTTCGACCAGAGTTATCCCGATTACGACCGTATCTGCCGTGTGACCGAGGGCTTCAAGATGAAAGCACAGGAGTTCACGGAGAGTTCGAATACGTCGGGCGGCGTGGTGCCGATGATGAAGCGAACCATTCCGCAGGTGGAACTGGCTACGCGCACCAATCCAATCGTGACCGATGGAGAGGTGGAAACTGATGACAAAGTACGTGTCCGCGCCGATGTCTACTTTGCCGACAGCTGCTTCTTCCGCATGTTTCCGGCCCGCATCCTCGAGGGGGATGCTGACCGAGCACTCACGGAACCGTTCTGTTGTGTGGTGAATCGTTCGACGGCAGAGCGCTTGGGCGGCAACGTTGTGGGTCGGCATATCCAGTCGAAAGAAATGTCGGGCCTGAAGCTGACCATCGTGGGCGTCTACGAGGATTATCCTCACAACTCAACGTTCCACAACTATGATGTGATCGGGTCAATGAAGACGCAGAAGAATTTTAGCTACGACGGTCAGGATAACCTGGTCGGTAACGACCGTTACATCAGTTTCGTACGTCTCAGGAAAGGTACCTCTCCCGATTCGTTGAAGCCCCTTATACACCGCATGATACAGACGCATTATCCCGTCAAGGAGCTGCAACAGTCCGGCACGTGGCTCACTTACAAGCTAACCCCCATATCCCGTTATTACACAGAGGCGGACAATGTGCGCCAGATGTTCTGGATTCTGTCGCTCCTGGCCATCATTCTGCTCTCTGCCTCGATACTCAACTATGTGCTGATTGTGGTGGGTAATTTGGTCAGCCGTGCCCGTGAGATGGCGGTAAGAAAATGCTATGGTGCCGGACGTGAAGCCGTCTACAGCATCACCTTCAGCGAAGTGTGCCTGCATCTCGTGCTTGCCCTCATGTTAGGAGCAGCTCTGTTGTGGGCTTGCCATGGCACAATCGAACAGTTGTTGTCGGCTCCGCTCTCTGTGTTGGTATTCAATCGTGGTGCGTGGATTTTGCTTTTGATTGCGTTGATGGTGCTCTTCGTGGGTGGTATCGTACCCGGATGGCTTTACAACCGCATGCCCGTGACCATTGCATTTCATGGCTATGTCGAGGCCCGACGTCGCTGGAAGGTGGCGCTGCTGGGGCTTGAGTTTGCCATGGTGAGCTTCCTTTTAGGTCTGCTTTTCATTGTCAGCATGCAGTATAGGCATACGGTTGGCTTTGACTT
>CAKOVA010000139.1 GCA_934120735.1 uncultured Prevotella sp. | reverse complement strand
CAACTAGATTAGTTCCTGTCGCAGCTGACGAAATTCCCGCACTCTCAGATACATTTGTCTCTAGTGTTTTCGTTCCATTTTCCACTACTGTAATACTTGGTGTATAACCATCTTCAGCTGCAATCTCACTGACGACATAACGTGTTCCTGCTGGAAGATTGTCAAATACAAGGCTTTCTCCATCGTGGAGGTAAAAAGTAGTTTCTTCACCTACACTACATTCTACTGTTTCATTGCCAATTTCTCCGGTATAAGAATTTACATTATCCGATTCTGTAGCTGCTTTTTCAAATTTTATCGTAAATTCGAAATCTTTTGTCTTGTCAGCGTGCATTCCATTTGTATTTTTGCCGATTGTCAAACTACTATTTTTACGATAGGTATTGGTAAAAGACAGCTCTTGCTGTTTCATTTCATCTTTTTCCGCCGTAATACTTTGCACCTCAAGCTTCCCGTTCTCATTGATAACATACACATTCAGATTATAAGAGGCAGTATCATAGGTGATTCCATTTTCTGTACCTGCAGTTTCAGATACTGTATACTCATATACGCCAGCATGTGGAAATGTACCAAAAATAATTTCTGCTTCTTTATCATAACTAGAAAGTCCATTATCTACTGTTGTTGTATCTGTATTTGAATAAATCAGACTACCAATTGTTGCATCTGGTGCATCTGGTGTTTTTTTTGTAGCGACAAAGGAGAAAGTAACTTCAGGTACTGTAATCCCTTCTGCCATCACAAAATGCTTTGTAACTTTTTCTACCGTAGGCACTATCTGCTCTGCATCTTCTGCAAAAACATTCGTCTGCATGCCACCTGTCAATAAACAAGTCAGCCCAAATAACATCATTTTTATTTTTGTTGTCTTTTTCATATTCTCATCCTTCCTATTTTATTCAAATATTTTTGTCATTTCTTTTTAAAAGTCTCTTCTGCGAAAAAGAAGAATCACACTTCCTTGAATCTCTTCTTTATTGATGCTTCCATACCATCTGCTATCCATAGCACTGTCACGCTTATCTGAAAGCACAAAATATTCCTGTGCATTCAGTTGTAGCGGATAAGAAACAAAATTATCAAATGGAATTGTTTTTATTGCAGCTTCTCTTTCTAACTGCAGGTAACCATTGATAATCAATCCATCCTGTGTAACTTCAACTTGATCTCCTGGTACCGCAACAATTCGACGGATCTGTTTTTTTCCATCCTTTGAGAAAACTACAAGTTCTCCTGCCTGATATTCTTTTTTTGTCCTGTCAAAAAAGATAATATCTCCATCTTTGCATGAAGGTGACATTGCATAATCATCTATACGGTAGATGCCAAAAGCCCCAAAGAACAAAATCCAGAACATCAGTATCAAAACGAAAATTTTCACCAATATAGCCAACACTTCAGTTTTGATTCTATCCATCATCTGTTTTTTTTCTTCCTTCTTAGAATCATCCTATTTCCAATCAGCAGTGCACTTCCTGAAAATATCCATTGGTAAAGTCCCCAGTCAGATGGTAAGCTGACTCCTGTAGCCGGTGGTACTTCTGGCTGAGGGATTATAATAGAACTTCCCGCTTCAGTCTTCAGATTTTCACAGCTCAAACTATTCACTACCCTGTCTCCTGCCTTTCCATCAGGCAGAAGCATTGCAAGATCAATTTTCAGAGTTGTCTGTACCGGAAGTCTACCAACAGCGGCAATTGCCACAGGAATGAAATTTTCTGGCAGATTTACCTTTCCAGTTGTAGGATCTACAGATAACTTGATCCATTTTTCACTTTCAAAATCTTTCTTTTCATAATTTGAACTGATTTTTCCTCTATCGTCTTGTGAAACGCAGTAATACAACTCGAGAGACTGCAACAAATTTATATTTTTTATGATTAGTTCTGTTACCTGACACTCACCTGAAAAAGAGCTTCCACGATCATCACCATTAAAAGGTAATCCATCCAATGCAATCATGTCTATATCATTCGCTCCATTATTACCGACATTCAGCGTAAACTGCATTGTCTCACCAGCTTCTACAAGTGGTGTTTTTATCAACTTTGAAATACTGATGGCATTATTTTTAGTAACCTGAATACTCATTTCTGCCATATTTTCATTCGTGATATTGAAGTCTCTTC
>CAKOVA010000138.1 GCA_934120735.1 uncultured Prevotella sp. | reverse complement strand
AGGCAAAACAGAACAACGTACAGCCCGCTTGTGCCGAAGGAATCGATGATGACGCCGCCCACAAGGCTCGCCGCGACCGACGCCACAAGGGAGAACGAGACGGAAAGCGACTGTGCGCTCGACGCGGCCTCCGGCGGCGTGATGCGGTAGACATAGTTGACCTGGCCCAGAAGATGCGCGCCGTAGGCCGTGCCCATAAGCATCATTGCAAGCGTGATCGCCGCGGCGTTCCTTGCGAACAAAAACACGAGCTGCGAAGCCAAAAACAGGATCATATCGAAAATAAACAGCTTTTTGATGCCGAATTTTCGGACGATCCGGCTGCCCCCGAGAAGCATCGGCACCTCCATCAGCGCGCGGATGGCGGTGACGTTCCCCAAAGAATCGCTCGCGCCGATCTCCGCCAGCTTATACGGCACAAAGGTCGCCGAACACATCATCGGCAGACAGATAAAACAGTGGCAGATCAGGAACATGACGAAATAATAGTTCTTCATCGCCGCGCCGACGCCGTAACTTGCGCCCTTTTTCTTTTCCGCGATCCTCGCGACCGCTTCTTTCGGCGCATCGTCCCCGCGCAGCGTCAGCGCCAGCGCGATCAGCGGCAGGCACAACAGCCCGTAGGACCAGAACGTAAAGCTCTGCGTGCCCGTTCGCTTGACGACCGCGCCGAAGGCAATGCACGCCAGCGCATAGCTGATCGAGCCGAAATAGCGCACCGCGCCGTAGACGAACGTCCTTCGCTTGTCCGCCGCGCTGACGACCCAGCCGTCGCAGAGCCCCTGCATCGGCTTGGAAAATGCCGACCAGAGAAAGATAAAAATCACGCCGAGCGAGACCCCCGCGAACTTCACGCCGAGCAGCATCGGCACGAACGCGTAGAACGCGGCCGAGACGACCGCACAGAAGATCATCATTTTTCGCGGCGAACCGATCTTGTCGGTGATGTTGCCGACGATCGCCGAAGACACGATCCCCATGACGCTGGCGATCGCCATGATGCCGCCGACGGCAGAGCTCGAGAAGCCTTCCTGCGCAAGATGTGCCGAGGTGAACGTCAGCGCGGCGAACGCCGCCCAGAACGCCGCCACCACGCCGCCGTAGACCCAGATGTCGCGATTGAAATTGTTCTTGAGAAACACGGTGGGATCCAAACGCCGCCGCGCTTTCGGGGGAGTGGGGTTCATACGCGCCTCCTTTTCGTTTCTTTTCATGATAAAAAAGACGTCTTTGTGTCTTGATTCCGCCGTTTCGTTGGATTCAGTGTAACATAAAATCGAAAGTTTGTTAATACACAAAGTTTAAAAATTAAAAACCGCGCAGACAAACCCGTCTGCGCGGCAAAGATCGATCCTGTTTTGTTTTATCGCGCGGCTTCCTGCACGCCCGGCAGGCCGTGCCCCCTGCGTCTGCCGATCGGCACGGAAATCAGGAACAGCACGATCGCCAGAATTTCCAGGCACAGCGTAAAGCCGTAATAACCGTTGGCGCCGAAGACGTCGACCAGAACGCCGCCGGCGAGGCTGCCCAATATGGTGGCGCCGCTTGCCAGCGCGCACGCAACGGTCTGCGCACTCGCGTTCGCCTCGTGCGGCGTGACGATGTAGATGTAGCTGATGGCGCAGCTAAGAAACATCCCGTAGGTCGCTCCGTGCAGCAAAAGCGCGATCGTCACCAGGACGAGGGATTCGGCGCAAAGATACAGCGTCTGCTCCAGCGTAAACACGAGCATCGCGATCGTCAGCATGCGCCGCACGCCGAAGCGTTCGATGATCCGCCCGCCAAGCAGCAGCGACGGGATCTCCATAAACGCCTTCAGCGCGATCAGCGTGCCGAACGCCGCGGTCGACCCCGTAACGGCCGTCAGTTTATAAGGAAGGAACGTCGTCAGGCACTGCACCGGCACGCAAACGAGCAGGTAGGTGATGAGGAAAAAGCGGAAATAAAAGCTCGACAGCGCCATTTTGACGCCGCCCGCCTGCTTGACGCGCACGCCGCGCTCCCCTTTTTCGTGCGGCAGGTCCTCCCCCCGCGCGGCATGAAGAAACGCAAACGCCACGACATTCAGCGCACCGTAAAGAAAAAAGACGCAGCGGTTCGAGCCGAAAAATCCGATCATCTGCCCGAAGATCAGGCT
>CAKOVA010000137.1 GCA_934120735.1 uncultured Prevotella sp. | reverse complement strand
CAATAGGCGCGGCGATTTTAGCTGCCGCAGGCGTGCTTATTGCTGTGCTCAAAAAGCGAAAAAAATAGTTTACTAAATACAGCGATTATAAGGCTCTGTAAAAGTATCCAACAGAGCTTTACCGAAAAAACACGCAGAATTCAGAAATGATTTCTGCGTGTTCTGATAAACATATCCTCAGAAAGCACCTTTCGGGGTGCTTTTTGCGTGCGATTTTTCCACTACATTTATACTACATTTCGGGGTAAAAAATGTAGTATAAAGTGTAAAATAAAGCGCACAACGAATGAAAAAAAACAAAACCCCTTGGAAGCACTGAGTTTTTCAGCAATTCCAAGGGGTTTCAGGATGGTGGAGCATAGGGGATTCGAACCCCTGACCCCAACACTGCCAGTGTTGTGCGCTCCCAACTGCGCTAATGCCCCATTTCTTTTTTATTATAACATATCTTTTGCGCTTTGTAAATAGTAAATTATAACTTTCTGTATTATTTTTCAAAAACAAATCGCCGCATCTTTCAATAATGATACGGCGATATTATAATATGTGCTAAATCGAAATCAATCGGTATATCCCGGATGGATGGTTACTACTTCCCCTCCGTTGTTTTTGTCTACACCGTCATAACCAACGCTGAATCTGTCGTCATATGGTGCCGCGCATGTTGCGCATCGTTCGTCCGTCATAGGCACGCGATACAATATGCCATCTATCACACGATACAGATAGGTGTCATGCCATATGGCGTTTGTCACCGTTGTTGCGGTTTCTATCGCAGTTTTACCCTCGTTGGCGACCTGATCAATTGCGTTTACACGCTTATACTCTGCGTCAGTAACACCGTTTCCGGGTGAAGTGAATATCGGACTCACAAAATTCTCCGGATCCTTCCATCCGTATTTCTTACGCATTTCAACTGATTCGGGAAGCTCCGATTTTGCAATCACCTCGATCTGCATCTGGAGCTTATCCGGCGCCGGTGAATACACAACAATGCGCAGAGTGTCACCGGGGAGATAATAATACTCGGTATACTTCCAGTGATAATTGGCAATACAATTATCCCCGGTTGCGCTCACCGCATATTCGCCGTTATGTACGTCATAACCGCCCAAGTCCTGACCCGTTGCTGTTATATATCTCCAGAAAGGACGGAATATAAGGATGGTATTGCTCAGCTTATTTGCTTTGACGTCAACAAGTGCCCGAGAGAGGGAAAGACCGACATCAGATTCGGTTTTTGCACTGCCGCCGAAATACACCGACGGATTGTCCAAAGCAGTGGCATCGGGATCAACGGCTAAATCGGGATTGAAATCGCCGGAATAACGCGCTATCCTGAACGACGGCAACGTTACAGTGGCTTCAATTCCACACCACATGTCGCGTGATGAAACTTTTTTATAATACCATGCGCCTCCGAAAACTTTCGGTGTTTCCGGCTTTCCGGCTTCGCCATCAATCGCGCCGCTCCATACGGGCGGTGCTTCAAGCACCTCGGTTTGCCGTACTGTTATTGTTCTTTTTTTCTCATCTGCAGCATTTCCGGCGCTGTCTCTGACTGAATACGTCACAACATATTCTCCGGCAATTGCCGGATCAAAGCCTCCTTTATCAATTTCAATTCTGTCTGTTATATTGCCGTCAACATTGTCACGCGCCGAAACGTCTTTAAGCAGATCATAGTCTGTGTGTTGCTTTATTATAACGTTTTCGGTTCCGCTTCTGAGCGTTATTTTGGGCTTTTTTGTATCCGGCTCCGCCTGCGAAATCGGCTCTTCGGATATCGTCTCGGAAGATTCATTTGCTGAAACAGTTGCATCATCAGACGATCCGTGTGAAACTTCTGTGGTATGGGAGCAGCCTGCCGGAAGAAGCGGTGATACAAGAAGAATTATTGTAATAGTTTTTTTCATCATAATCTGATTTTTTCCTCCGGTTTTGTAAATGACGAGAATGTTGCGGTTCCGTCATTTCTTTATTATAACATATCTTTTGCGCTTTGTAAATAGTAAATTATAACTTTCGGTATTATTTTCAAAAACGAATCGCCGCATCTTTCAATAATGATACGGCGATATATAATATGTGCTAAATCGAAATCAATCGGTATATCCCGGATGGATGGTTACTACTTCCCCTCCGTTGTTTTTGTCT
>CAKOVA010000136.1 GCA_934120735.1 uncultured Prevotella sp. | reverse complement strand
TGATATATACTTGTATAAACAAGTATATATCTGCATGTGCTATACTACAATAGGATGAAGCCGAGTAAATTATAAAGAATAAAAGGAGGAAAAAATGAATGAAGTTATAGAAACAATTTTGAAAAGAACAGGGACAACAGAGTATCGCCCTGAACAGATTTCAGATCAGGAGCTTAATGTAATATTGAAATGCGGTGTCGCTGCCCCGAATGCTTTTAATGCACAGATGAGACATTTCACGGCAGTTCAAAATGAAGAGATTCTTGAGACTATCGATAGGAGAACTTTTGATGCACTTGATGCACTTGGTGATATTGGTGAGGATGAAAGAAACTATCGACCACTGTATGGTGCCCCTACACTGGTATTGATTTCAGCAGACAGAAAGTCGGATTTCGGCAAGCAGGACTGTTCATGTGCCAATGAAAACATGGCAATTGCGGCCAAATCTCTAGGGATAGGTTCAAGATATTTGGATGCGCCCAATATGGCTTTTGAAGGTTATCAAGGGGAAAAGCTTAAGGCACTTTGCAAGATACCTGAAGGATATGATGTTATATGTTCACTTTCTTTGGGATATCCAATAGAGCCTGATGAGAAAGCGAAAGAAAAAGATTTTAATATAATAAGTTTAATTAAATAAAGGAGCAAGTCATGGCTGTTAAATTATCAGAAAGAGACAAAAAAATGCTGAGCGGCGAATATGGTGAAGCAAAAAAGCTAGCTATGGAAAAAGTCTTGAAGTATGCAGAAGTAGTTGCTGCAGAAGAACTAATTGATGTAAACAAATCTACTGCTGCATGTGATTGTATGCAGGATTTTTGTTACGACGGTGAAACATTAGACGAGGTGTTGACAAAAACCTATTTGGGTAAAAGCCTTGTGTTAGACACACTTACAGATGAGCATTGCCTTTTCCAAGACGATGTTTGCTGCATTGTAGGTGAAGGTCCAGAGGTGGTTCATCAGTCTCAGGAACATTACGATGCAAACCTTAAGTTCTTGGAGCGTGCATGTGAACTGGGATGTGTTAGAGCGTCGACTTGCGCTCCATATCTTACGGGATGGATTCCCCTTTATGGTGAAGTATTTCTAACTACAGAATCAAGTAATGTTTTGTTCTGCAATTCAATCTGGGGAGCAAGAGGCAACGGCGGTGGACAGGCAACAACCTTCTCATCAACACTCACTGGAAGAACACCTAAATTCGGACTTCATTTAGATGAAAATCGTGTAGGGACACACCTTTTTCACATTGAAGCAAGGACAGAAACTAGAGAAGACTGGGATTTGCTGGGATACGTAATGGGACAGTTTCTAGAGGCAGATTCAGTTCCGGTAATAGCACCTCCGTTCAAGAAACCTGACCTTATTAAGATAAAGAGTTTTTTCTCATCATTAGCAACTACAAGCAGTGCGGAATTGTGCCTTATTGTGGGAATTTCACCGGAAGCAAGAGACGTTGACGATGCATTTAAGGGAAGAGAACCGCAGGATGAAATAACGATTACACAGGAAATGGTGGAAAAAGTAAAAACATATCTGAGCTGCCAGGAGCCTGGTCCTGTTAACTTCGTTCAGATAGGATGTCCTCATTGCAGCGTTGAAGAACTGAAACAATATGCAGATTACATGAAGGGTAAAAAGCTGGCAGAGGGAATGGAATGTTTTTTTTATACAACTCTTGCTACAAGAAAGATGGCAGAAGACAGCCATATTCTTCAGACAATCGAAGACACAGGTGCGAAGGTAGTCACTTGCGGATGCATTGATGTAACAAGTAATCTTACAGATATGGCGAAAGCAGTATGCTTGTCATCAACGAAATTAACTCATTATCAGAAATCCGAACTGAAGGTGCCACTTTATTATGGGACTGACAAACAGTGTATGGATGCTGCAATTTCTGGATATTGGGAGGTGTGAAATGGCAAATAAAATACTAAAAGCACGCGGTGCAAATGGTCTGGTAATTGAAGGATATGCAATGGTGTGTCCAAACAGTATTCAAGGTTGGTCATCAATAGATATGTATACTGGGGTAATTATTGAAAAGGACCATATTTACGAAGGTGAATCAATAAAGGGGGTAATTCTTGTAATTCCATGTTCCAGAGGCTCTCTAGGATGGTCTGACTATTTCTGCGGTGCAGCGATCCACGGTGCAGGTCC
>CAKOVA010000135.1 GCA_934120735.1 uncultured Prevotella sp. | reverse complement strand
CTGCCACTCTCCAGAGAGCGGCAAGTCTGCGACACCAATGGTGACCTTGCGACCATGATGCTCCTTTCCATCTGGCTGTGTCCAAGTGTACTCAGACTCAGGCGTGACGGGCGGACACTCTAGCTTAATAGTATCCCCCACGCAATACTTGGTATTAGCAGCACCAATGATGAAAGAGGAGCCTCGCAGATCGTTCATCTTGATGATCTCACCACCATTGTCTAGAGGACACTTATCTGTGCCTGTCTTAATGTAGAGACTATACTCAGGCTGAATCTTATCGCCAGTGAGTTTCAATTCAACTGAACTACCCTGCTTCGTCGCGGGGAGCGTCTCACTTGCGTAGAGCTTGTTTTTATCCTTGACATCTCTAAGCTCTACGAGGGTCGCACCTACCGTATGGATTGGTAGTACCGATACATAGGCAGTCTCACCGCTCTTACAGATATAGGTGTAGAGGTGCTCCGGATCATAGGTGGGCGGCGTCGCCTCGACGGTGAACTTGACCCCTAATTTGTCAATACAAGGTAAAATGTCTCCCCAGCTACGCTTGTAGTTGTACTTGATCTCAATATTAGAGCTGGTCCAAGGCAACTCTACATAGCAGTCCTCAGGGCTTCGATCATCCACATTGTCAGGATCAAAGTCGGTAGAGCCAGTCGCAATCGTGTTCACATATTGCATTGGATGATCCTCGGGTCTAGTCTCCTGTACGACGCGTGCATAGACTCTGATTGGCTTACCATTACGCAACAGTATCTTACGAGACTTCGCTCCTCGGAAGGGGTAGACACGCATCGTCTTGCAGTCGACCTTCTCGAACAGCTGAGGCTTTAAGTCCTTCGCATCGTCAGAAATCTCATACTTTACAGATTGATAGTTGACCCTAAGTTCGATGGTTTTAGTCCTCCACTCACCGCAGAGGGTGAAGAAAGACACCTCAAATTCGTAATCGCCCTCGGGCACCTTGACATCAAAGCCGGGCTTCATATAGGGATTGGTTGCTGTGGCATCGCTACTAGGAAATGGAAAGAACAAAGCACTCTTATGGTCTACTGGAACCTCAATAGTTCCTCCGACCTCGGGGAAGTACTTATTCTGAGGCACATACTCCCGAGGCGCGGAGACAAGCTTGACCTCTGCTTGAGCAAATTCAGTCTTAAAAGGTTTATCGAAATGCAACTCCTGTAGCGACAAGGCGGGGACCATCCGCACCTCTCCAGTACAATAGTCTCTCACGCCAGAACCATCCGCCTCGGGGTCATCACGCCACCCAGACTCCTCATCCCACATCCGCTCAGGCTTTGAATCGGAATAGTACCAATGCCCCCTGAGGAACTGCTCTGCGAAACCAGTTGCAGGCTTACCTGGTCTGAAGCCCATAGAGGAGTCTTTACCAGTAGCATCCTTCATATAGATCCTGTTATAGCGATCGTATCTCAAGACTCCGAGATCTTGGGGTTTCCTATAGTTATCCTTAGTAAAGGTTATCTCAGTACCCCTATACCTTACCTTAACAGGGAACTGCAAATTCAGCTCTTTATCTTTAACCACTTCTTCCCGTAGAACGAAAGTCGGTTTGTACCCATCACAGGGATCGTCTTTACCCTCTCCAACCATTTCAATCCAAGGGTTAGGATCGACAGACATTCTTTCATCAAACAAATATGCTGCGTCAGAGAAGTACGAGTTGTTGGGGTCTTTTGAATCTTTTACACGGAGAGCTACACCTATCGTTTTTGTATCATTCTGGGTTACAGCCCAATTCCCTGTATAAAAATACGTGTAATTGGGAGAATGCCAATCGTCTGGCACCTTGACAAATAGAAGTGACCTTTTGACTGTCTCTCCCGTTGGCTTGTTATTATAATCATAAACAGGATCCTGAACGAGCCAACAGCCATGGTCTCCGTTGAATGTGGGGGCCTCTTTAGTTTCTACTAAGTCCAGCCAGGTGAGATTGTCCTGACCCTTCTTATAGCCATAGTAGTAGTCATTAGGGGTACAGATGGCAATATCAAAGTACTTAGCTATAGAGTCTATCTCAGAAGAGTAGTAGCGTGGCACTATTCCATTGTCAGGGTCAAAGATTCTTGTGGAGAGCCAGCGCGACTGCTTTGCATTAGAGGTGTGTAATTGAGACCACTTCGCATTAACGCAGAACTCATTAAGACCTACCC
>CAKOVA010000134.1 GCA_934120735.1 uncultured Prevotella sp. | reverse complement strand
CTCCGCACGACGCTCCTGCTCAACAACCGCAAGATACTAGCGGGCATCGCTGAGGTGATCAAGGCTCCAGACCGCTTGGCTCAGTTGACCATCTGCATGGACAAGCTGGACAAAACATCCGTGGAGGCGGTCTTAGCAGACCTCGTTGAGAGTGGCTTTGACCTAGAGTCGCTAGAGCCCGTTCGCAAGGTGCTGACGCTAGAGGGGAGCAATCAAGACAAGGTGGCTCTCCTCAAACAGCTACTCGCTGACTCCGAGATAGGGCTCAAGGGACTGGAGGAGCTTGAGTACGTCCTCGACCATGTCGACACGAGCGACCTGATGACCGAACTAACCTTCTCGCCTTCGCTGGCTCGTGGACTAGACTACTACACAGGCGCTATCCTAGAGGTTAAGTCGCTTGATGCACCGATGGGCTCTATCTCAGGAGGTGGTCGCTACGACAACTTGACTGGCATCTTCGGACTAGAGGGCGTCTCAGGCGTCGGTATCTCCTTTGGTGCCGAGCGCATCTACGACATTATGCTGTCGCTGGGGATGTTTGACACAGCTATGGAGCCTGAAGAGCGCATCTTCATTGTCAACTTTGGCGAAGAGGAGCTGCAGAAGCTACTCCCCATAGCGCGTCAGCTACGCCAAGCTGGCCTCTCCACAGAGGTCTATCCCTCAGCCGACAAGATGAAGAAGCAGCTCTCCTATGCCAATAGCCGAGGCTGTCGCCACGTCATCATCGCAGGTAGCCAAGAGCTTAACGAGGGCAAGGTCTCTATCAAGGACATGACCCTCGGCACACAGCAAGAGTGCCCGCTCAATGAGATCGTGTCTCGCCTGAGGGAGTCACTCACCGTCAATCATTAGAAGGCTCATCTCGTGGAGAATTGCTACCTTTGCAGGAGTATTTTTCATCTAAAGATCAAAGACTGAACATTCCCCCTATGCCACAAGACGAAGTAAGCTATGCGCTAGGACTAAGCATCGGACAGAACTTCAAAGCGTCCGGAATCAAGGCTATTACCTCCGAAGACTTCATCGCAGGTCTCCAAGACACGCTCGCAGGGCGTGAGCCTCAGCTGACCAACGAGCGAGCTCGTGAGGTGATCAACCAACTGTTCACGCGCCTACAGCAAGAAGAGGCAGAGCTCAACGCAGCTGCTGGCAAGGAGTACCAAGAGATCATGCACCACAAGAGTGGTGTCGTGACGCTCCCCAGTGGACTACAATACGAGATCATCAAGGAGGGCAAGGGCGCTAAGCCTAAAGCTACTGACAAGGTACGTGTACACTACCACGGCACGCTCATCAATGGGGTTGTCTTCGACAGTTCCGTAGAGCGTGGCGAGCCCGCCGAGTTTCCCCTCAATGCGGTCATCCCAGGCTGGACGGAGATCCTACAGCTGATGCCCGTGGGCAGTAAGTGGCGCGTCGTGATACCCTCTGAGCTAGCCTACGGGAGTCGTGGCGCTGGCGACGTAATCCGACCCAATATGACGCTCATCTTCGAGATCGAGCTGCTAGATATCGTATAGACACACTAAAGTTATGACACATCGCATTTTGACCATTGCGTTGACGCTCCTCGTAAGCGTAGGCGCACTCACAGCGGCTGAGCCTCCACGTCTCAGCTCATCTGCTGATACAGCAGCCTATGCACTAGGCGTGGCTAATGGCGTAGGCTTTGCCCAAAACCTATCCCAAATGCCTGGCGATCCTGTAAATAAGGAGTTGCTTCTAGCAGGCTTTTCGGCAGCTCTCCTAGAGCAACCTACGGTTATGTCCAATGATGAGGCGCAGGCTTTCCTCTCCAAGTACTTCCAGCAGCTCCAAGAGCTACAGATGCAGGAGACAAAGGAGAAGAACGAGGCTTTCCTCAAGAACAATGGGGAGCGTCCCGAGGTCAAGACGACCCAAAGCGGACTACAGTATGAGATCATCAAGGAGGGCAAAGGTCCCCGTCCTACGGTCGAGGACACAGTCCGTGTACACTACACGGGTACGCTCATTGATGGGACTAAGTTCGACAGCTCCGTAGATCGTGGCGAGCCAGCTAAGTTTGGTCTCCTACAGGTGATCCCAGGCTGGACAGAGGGCCTATGCTTACTGCCTGAGGGTAGCAAGGCTAAGCTTTACATCCCCGCTCGTCTTGCCTATGGTGAGCGTGGCGCTGGTAATATGATACCACCTCACG
>CAKOVA010000133.1 GCA_934120735.1 uncultured Prevotella sp. | reverse complement strand
GTTCAGCAGAGCTTGCTACGCCGATTCCATTTGTAGACAGATTAAAAGTTAACTTCTTGCAGAACTTGAGATTAACATTCTGGATTGATGCAGGTAAAGTATTTGACCCAACAATTTCAAGCGTTTTGTATGATAGACCTATGAGCGCAATTACAGCCGGTATTGGCTTAAAAGTTTATATCCCTGGAGTTGGTCCTATTTCTGTTGATTATGGTATACCGATTACAAATCCGGGAAGCTACGGTTCAAAAGGCGGATACTTTACGTTTGGCTCTGGCGGAATGAATGGTTATGGTTGGTAGACAAGGAGAATAGAATGCGAAAAATTTTATATATTTTATTGCTTTTATTAGCTTGTACCCCTGTTTTTGCAGGCGGAGTAGGTTATGTAAATTATGATAGAGTTGTAGAAAATTATCAGTATGCAAAGTCAAGTTTGAGAGAGATTGAAACAAAAAGCAATGAAATCCAACAATTTTTGATAAACAAAGAAAATGAGTTTAATAAAATAGAATCTGCCGTTCAGAAAAAAAAGTTTGAAGATACTGTTAGAATAGAATTGAAAGCGAAAGAAGATGCTTTTAATTCATTTAGAGAAAAACGTGAAGAGCAAGTTTATACAAGAATTCATGCCGTAACGGAAAAAATTCGTTTAGAAAAAGGACTGGATGCAATTTTAGATGCAAGAAGCGTATTTTCCGGAGGCGTTGATATTACAAATGACTTGATACAAAAATTGAACAGTAATTAAAAAATTTAATTATTACTGATAGAATGCTCAGTAGTAATAGGGTGTTAGTACATTCGATACTTCTCCAACACACGAGTACTAAGGAAATTGGTTGGATTGGAGGTGATACCTATGCTTAACAAAATAATAATGCTATTACTAGCATTCGCAGTTGTAGTAATAGCATTGAAACTGTAAAGTATAGGGTACTAAGTGAAGTCCTCAACGAGTTTTTGCCAGCCGTTGGGGGCTTCTCCCTATACATACATTATTTACTATCTCTCATGGTTTGTCAATAGTTATAACAAGTTTATGTAAGAGCCAAATATAAAAAGGATGACTTTTTGAGCCATCCTTTTCAAGTATATTATAAAGTATACACTATATCCTATTTTCCAAAATATCTAGCTAATAAGCCATCGAATCCACGGCCGTGACGAGCTTCATCCTTAGCCATTTCGTGAACTGTATCATGAACTGCATCTAAACCTAATTCTTTAGCACGTTTAGCAATTTTCATCTTGCCGTCACACGCACCAAATTCAGCTTCTGCACGCAATTCAAGGTTTTTCTTTGTAGAAGAAGTAACAACTTCTCCAAGAAGTTCCGCAAATCTTGAAGCGTGATCAGCTTCTTCGAATGCGTATCTTTTGAATGCTTCTGCAATTTCAGGATAACCTTCTCTATCAGCTTGTCTTGCCATTGCAAGGTACATACCAACTTCTGTGCATTCGCCCATAAAGTTTGCTCTTAAGCCTTCTAGAACTTCTGCATCAACATCTTTTGCAACACCAATTCTGTGTTCGTCTGCATAATTTTTATTATCATCAGCCATTAATACAAAAGCTTCCTTTGCAGCTCCGCAAACAGGACATTTTTCAGGTGCTTCACCTTCAGCAGTATAACCACAAATTGAACATACGTATTTTGCCATAATTTATTCCTTTCATCTTGAACATCGAGATTTCTCAATGTTTTTCTCTTTACAAAACTGATTATAACACGTCGATTTTACCACTTCAATTGTAATTACAACAAAAAATAAAATAATTAATCTTTTTTTCCAAATTCAGTCAAATCTTTAACAACTTCGCCTGCAATAATTAAACCGACAACAGAAGGTACAAAAGCATTACTTCCCGGAATTTGTCTTCTGGCGGTACATTTTCTCACTGTCCCCGGAGGGCAAACACAATGTTTTTTGCAACTGATTTCAATATCATCATTCGGTTTAATCGGAATTTCTTTTGAATACACTACTTTAAGTTTTCTAATTTTTCTTTTTTTAAGTTCTTGTCGCATAACTTTTGCAAGCGGGCAAACTGATGTTTTAAATATATCAGTAACTTCGAACATAGTCGGATTCATCTTGTTACCTGCTCCCATAGAAGAAATTACAGGAACTTTAACTTCTTTAGCTTTTTCTACAATTGTAAGTTTTCCAACTACCGTATCAATCGCATCAACTACAT
>CAKOVA010000132.1 GCA_934120735.1 uncultured Prevotella sp. | reverse complement strand
CAGTTATCTTGATGTCATGGGAGGTTGTCTCAAAAAAGGGTTATCCAGAGGCCGCTGGACCTTGTTTGGGGATTTTTGGCTCTTCCAACTTTATGGTGGATAGTCCTAAATCAATCCTCTTTTTATTGCTCCCAAAATATCCTCAAAGGCAGACCCGTAGTCTTTGATAACGCTTTTACTCCAATGTGTCATGTGGTCAAAATCTGTTTTCGGGGTTTCGATTTTTCGTCCCGCTGACAAAAGTACCTTACCACGGAGAATGTCGAAATCATAGCCACGTCCTTCATCGGATATAGAGCGAATGACACTGTTAAGCCCTTCAACAAAAGCATTGGTATAAGGGGCATCAAAGTAGTTGAAAATCGGTTTTCTATGTCGTCTTACAGTAGAAGCCATAAGCCGCCAACCATTAAAATCTGTATCACTTGGAATCTGCCGTTGCCACTCTCGAAAAGCCCGTTCAGCTTCAAAGCGTGTAGAACAATCATATATCCGATAGAACGATTCTTTAAGCGCATAGGCTATTTTGAGTTTTGGATACTGTTCAAACCATTCATCACGGTATGAAATTGCTTTTTCGGTCAGTTTATCCTCACGCATGAGAAACAGGCTCTTGCTCTTTTTTAGCCCATGTGGAGCGTACTTGTAGAAGTATTTTCGGGCAGAATCCATTTGCTCATTTGCCATTTTGACAACATGGAACTTATCAACTACAACCAGAGCCTTTGGGAGCACTTCATTGACTGCGGTACGATAACCAGACCACATATCCATAGTTGCAACCTCTACCTTACTGGGGTCTTTTAGAGATTGCAGGAACTCCATTACAGAAGTCTTACTACGGTTACGCAGGATTTCCATAACGGTATTTTTGTCGCCATTGGCAATGATAGCCCACGGCTGTTTACGGTGGTAATCGTCTTTCATAAGACAAATTTCATCAATACCAAGTACCTTTGGAGTTTCCAATTCATAAGGCTTTGGCAGTGCATTCACCCGTTCCATAAATATTTTTCGGATAGTGGTGTCAGATATCTGGTATTCACGTTCCAAATCAGTGAAAGGGCAATATGGGGCAAGCAGTGCAAGTGTAGTACGCAATCTCTTTGTAATACGCTCATTATCGCCCACGCTCTCTAGTGGCTCTGCAAATCGTCCTCCACACTCTCGACACTCATAATAGTGCCGATTGATAATGAGGGCTGTACGCTTTCCTAGAACGCTTATATCACGTACTGTCTGCTTCCGGCTCTTGTAAATAACCAGATTCGGCATATAACAACCACAAACAGGGCAGAACGTTGGGCGCTTCTTTGTTTCAACGTAAAAGCCCATATCATTATCATTCTGTTTGAAGTCGGTAACTTCAAACTCCGGAAGGTCGAGCATTTTCTCCATAAGAGGATTGCTCATTCGTTCTCCTCGCAGGAGGGCTTATTTTTTTGCGCCTTTTTTGCCTCTGCTTGTTGAACATCAAGCAACTGGTCTATTTGCTTAAGTATATATTCTTGATATTCGGGTTTTAGCTCCTTAAATGTGGCGGAAGCTAATTCGAAAAGTTTATTGGGTTGTTCTTCGAACATATCCCCATTGCCTGTCCTCAACCAATGCTCACTGACATTGAAAGTAATACATACCAATTTAATTAAACGGTCATTTACATTTCTTTTTTCAAGTTCAATGCCGGCAATATACCCGTTAGATATGGATATTTCCTTTGCAAATTTGGCTTGGGACAGGTTAAGCGCTTGACGCACCTGTTTTATTCGTTGATTTACAGACATAAGATGTCCCCCTTTCATTGTATCACTTACAATATCATATTTTCACTCACAATGCAAGCGAAAATAGAAAAAGAAAGGGTTGACATACTCACTATGTTATGATACTATACTCACATAGCAAGTGATTTGAAAGGAGGAACACTTACATGGATAACAAGTTGACAAGAGATTTTGCCGTAAAGTTCAATGAACTTAACTCGGATAACCAGAGGTACATAATTGCAATTCAGCAAGCACTTGCCTATGCTCAGTCATCAGCATTAGAAGCTAAAAAAGAGGGGGCAAACACCAATGAGCCAAAGACAGCCTAAGACGCCTATCCACCATAAAGTTGGAAGAGCCGGATTTTTCTATGCAAGCCATATACGCAGAGGGAGTCTCTGGCACTAAACTCATTGAAAAGCTGGATGATATTACCT
>CAKOVA010000131.1 GCA_934120735.1 uncultured Prevotella sp. | reverse complement strand
AGCCAGTACGACGGCTACAGCGTCTCCTTCGACAATCGCTACGACGTTCCGACGCTCTACCTATCGATCTCCTACAAGTTCTCCAACGGCAAGGACACCTCCTCCACCCGCAGCCAAGGCGCACGAGATATCGAGCGTCGCTTCTAACGTACATAACCAAAACAGATAATGGACAGTATACTCTCTATAAGAGGCTTGCGCTTTGGTTACCAAGGCAATCCAATACTCCGAGGGGTGGATCTAGAGATCCCTGCGGGCTCTATATTCGGCTACTTGGGTAAGAATGGAGCGGGCAAGTCTACGACGATTAAACTACTCTTGGGACTGCTCCCATTGGATGAGGGGGAGATACTTTTTAAGGGTGTAAACCTTAAGAACTCCCCCTTACTGCTACGCTCCAGTGCTAGTGGGATGATTGAGCACCCCTCTTACTATCCTTTTCTCACCGTCTCTGAGAACCTTGACTATCTAGACAAAATCTTTAGAATGGGACGAGAGCGAAAGGACGAAGTCCTGTCTCTCCTTAGTCTCAGTGAGCATGCCGACAAGAAGGCACAAGCACTCTCGTCGGGTCTGAAGCAACGTCTAGGCTTGGCTATGTGTCTCTTTAAGCGTCCTGAGATGCTGATCCTCGATGAGCCTCTTAATGCACTCGATCCTCAGGGGATCTATGAGCTTAGGCATATCTTGGCCAGACTTAATCAAGAGGAGGGGGTGACTATCTTTCTCTCTAGTCATATCCTAGAGGAGCTGGAGAAGTTGGCTGATCAAGTCGCAATCATTAAGGAGGGCAAGATACTCTATCAAGGAGGCATCGAAGCACTTACCAAAAAGCAACCCGATATCGTATGTCTCAAGTTGGGCGATAGTGCCCTGATGACGCAACTAGGATACGACTCTAGATTCACACTGTTGCGGGTATGTGATACGCATCATGTCGAGTTTGAGATAAAGGACGAAGAGGAGTTTGCTCGCCTGCTCGCCACACTCAGTCAAGACGGCATCTCTATCTACAACGTAACGCATAGGGGTTCGGCTCTTGAAAATGCTTTTATCCACCTTACCGAATAGCACCACTATGAAGTCTTTCATACCACTATCCAACATACTACAAGCAGAGGTTTATAAGACTCTGCGCAATAGACGCATTGTGACGCTTTTGCTATCGCCACTAGTTTTCTATCTACTGATACTCCTCTATGCTATTTACAAGGGGCGGACGGGTCTTTTAGATGCTACGGCATTTGCCTATGATGGTAATCCGTGGCTGATGATTTGGTCTCGCTATACACTCCCGCTACTATCCCTCGTGCTACCACCAGCCATCGTGATCCTATCTTATATGGTATGCGAGTTGGAGTTTCAAAACGATAATATCAGAACCCTCTTTGCACTCCCTATAGTTAAGTGGAAACTCTATCTATCCAAAGTCCTTTCACTCTCGCTACTCATGGTAATCTTGTGCCTAGTTACTTGGCTTGGCTTCATCTTGGGAGGATACTTACTTGGGCTTTTGATACCTGCTTACAAGTTTACAGACTACTCCATTTGGATTGGCTCGATACAGCTATTGGGACGCATTCTACTCGCATCATTCAGCGTTGGAGCGTTGGGACTTATTGTTAGCTTGCTAACGCGTAGTTTTACGCTACCTATCCTGCTGGGATTCTTCTTGACCGCCTTTGCTGTTTTTATGACCAACGAACCTTCGGGAGCCTATCTTCCCTTTGCTACCTTCACATACTTAGCTTCGATACGACCTGTGGAAGAGCTTACAAGCTTCGCTCTGAGAGATGTGGTAAACCTCCTCTCTTGGGGGATTGCCTTGGTGATAGGTTATCGCTGCTTTACTCCTGAGAAGAAACAACTATGGGGCAAACATTAAACTCACACGATATGATGAAATCGACCCTTATCCGCAAAGCCCTCCTCGTGACGGGGCTATTGCTTGTCGCACTATCCGCCACGGCGCAAAAGGCTCCTTGTCAGATCAGTGGCGTCGTCGTGGACTCCGTACGTCACGAGGCGATAGCCTACGCTACGATTGAGTACAAACTATTAGACGAGCAATTGACGGGTGGAGTAGCAGCCAATGAGGAGGGACACTTCCAGGTGGCACTGCCCCGTACGGGTAGCTACCAGCTGACGATTAGGTCGGTTGGCTTTCAGACTAAAGAGATGCGGGTGACGACGCAGGCGGGACAGAACAGTCTAGACACGATCTACCT
>CAKOVA010000130.1 GCA_934120735.1 uncultured Prevotella sp. | reverse complement strand
CCATGTCTGGAAGGCGGCCATTTACCCCCGCACCGGCAAGCAGCGCTGCGGCTGCCCCGTCTGCGCCGGCAGAACGAAATGCAAAACGATGTAAACCCAGCCCGTGGAGACGGGCAAAAGATAAAGAAAACTTTAGGAGGTAATGAAATGAAACGGCGATTATTGGCAAGTTTATTAACGCTTGTCATGATGCTGAGCCTGCTGCCAACGGCAGCGTTGGCGAATGGGGAGACCAACGATTCCCCGTCACCTTCACAGCCCAGCACCAAATACGATTGGAATGATTACGGCGGATATTATGACAGCGCCACTGAAGGTGAAGTCAGCTATATCAAAGCCCCTGAGGTAATCAGAAAACTCTATGATGAAATATATGCAGCAGAAGGCGAACCTGCAAAAATCAGTGTCATTGAGAAGGCTGTTAAGAATGAACTGATCGCCAATAACCTCGCAGCACGCTTAAAGGAAGTCGTCCACGTCTATACTGTGGACGAACTGAGCAAGGGTGTTCACTTCCAAAAGAATGCCAACACCAATCTGACTGATTTCGTTGCAACGGTGTCTGACGGTGAAATGCTGATCAGCGGCAAAGGCGCACTGATGGCATACAATAAGTACAACGATGTGTTCTATGCACCGTCCAACGCCAGCATTGCGCTGCGTCCTTGGAATACCGAAAGAGTGGGTAAAGAGCTTTCTTCTGTTCGATTCGGCAATGGTATTACCGAAGTTGGCGAGTACGCTTTCTTCAACCAGCCGCGTCAGGACATTACCAGTGCATCTTTTAATGCCAACATGAAGATTCATCTTCCGGATTCTCTCCAGAAGATGAGCCAGGCCACCTTCATGAGCCTGAATGTTGGCAATATCGCGAGTCCGGCCAGTGTGACGTCGCTGTCTACCCGTCAGTTCGCTAGTGCTTCGGCTATGTATGTACTGGGCGATCCGGACATTAAGGTTTCCGGCAGCAGTTCGAGCTTTGCAACAGGCAGTGGTACGACCAATGTATACGTTGCAAAGGGTTCTGAGCTGGCATCCACGAGCGGCATCACTAACATGAATCTGAAGGAAGTAGATGCCATCGGTGCCTGCGGCGCAGATGAGCATTACACTTCTGAAATGGTTTGGATGGTCGATGGCGATACGCTGACCATTACCGCTATGGATAACGGCAGCGGCGCTATGGCAAATTATTCGGATGATAATCAGGCTCCGTGGAATGGTTATGCAAATCAAATCAAGAAAATCGTTCTGTCTTCCGGCGTAAAAAACATCGGTGCGAACGCCTTTACGGGTCTGACCCAGGTGGACGATGTTACCGTTCCGGCCAGTGTGGAGATCGATAAGGACGCTGCGAATCCCTTTGGTGCAGATATTGCAAATATTTCCTGGGGTTATAGTGCAGACAGTTCTTTCGAAATCTGGCTCAAGAACCACGGTTATACCGGCGATACCAACCGCGATACGCTGGGCCGTCTCAAGCTGACCAAGGCTGATGATGAGTATTTCCATGAGTACATTGGTGATACCGATATTGCAGCTAAGATGACGAAAGATGGCGTTCTGACCATCTACCCGACTTACTGTGCGAATGGCAACACCGATGTTCCTAATGTAGACGGCTATCACGGCGATAACACCGGTTTCCCGTGGTTTGATGTATTCTATGAGGATAACTATACGCCTGACTTTGATGCCAATGGCAAACTGAACAATTGGAGCGGTTTAGGTAAGTTCCAGCAGTATCTGACGAAGATCGTTTGGGCAGACGGAATCACCAATACAGGTGCATACCTGTTCAATGGTGCAACTCAGATTCCGGCGAGCACTGAAATCGAACTCCAGATTCCTGACACTGTAAAGACGATAGGCGGTTTTCTGCTTGGTAGCAGCGCCAAGAGCAGTCCGGAAGTAGTTATTCCGGAAAACGTAACTAATGTCGGCGCGGTAATTAACGGTGCCAGAGGTGTTGCCAAGAATGTCTATATCCTGAATCCCAATTTGACGTATATGCCTGTTGTCAAGAAGGGTGAGACAAAGGATGGCGATGATAATGCACGCAACATCTGTTTCGGCTTTGACTACACAGTTCACGTTAAGGCAGGCTCCAAGGCCTATGACAAACTGAAAGACGGCAATTACACAATCAAAACCCACACAGATATGGGGGCTTGCGGTGTTGCACCGTACAGCTCTAACGTATTCTATCTGTACGATACAGACACTAAGTATCGTACAGATAGAATACGTTAGAGC
>CAKOVA010000129.1 GCA_934120735.1 uncultured Prevotella sp. | reverse complement strand
GTGCTTTTGCCCATAATGGTGTCACTTTCACGATCTGGGCACCGGACTGGACATTGTTCATGATTAGGGAATTTGCAATTGTATACAGGATTCTGTGGGAAGACTGTCTCAATGCCTGCATTACAGAAGCATTGGATGCATATCCGTCTACGGTAAAGATTCCGTTCATTGCACATAACCACAGATCCGTTCCACCATACATACCTGCCTGCATATTCATATATTCACTATAAGTTGCAGCCGCATCAGTAATAACCATTCCTGTAAATCCCCACTCATTTCTCAACACATTTGTGCAGAGTCCTCTGTGTGCTCCAGAAAATGTACATCCAACACGGTTCATGCCTAACATAATAGCATTTGCTCCACCATCGGTTACTGTTGTTTCAAATGGTTTCAGATATATTTCACGAACTGCCTGCTCATTTGACCAGGTTGCACATAAACCTCGGTTTGTCTCCTGATCGTTCAATGCAAAATGTTTTACATAACAGTACATTCCTTTTGCTTTTGCAGCCTTAACTACAGCTGCACCAAAAAATCCAGACAACGTTCCATCTTCAGAATAGTACTCAAAATTTCTTCCAGAATATGGTGTTCTGTGGTTGTTCATGCTTGGTGCATACCATCCTGCAACACCGGATAATAATCCATCTTCACCGATGAAGTATCCCATCTGGCTTGCAAGCTCTAAATTCCAGGTAGATGCAAGTACGGATTCGATCGGATAACCGAAGCATCCTACACCGCCGATCAGGGTGGAAGAAATACCGGCAGGGCCGTCTTTATCTACGGTTGCAGGTTTTCCGATGCTTGCGATTGCGATGGTATTCCATCCACCGGTAGATACAAGATTCATCATCTCATCTGCGGATAATTCGTCTAACAGTAAATCCCAGTTTGCATCATCATAAGCAAGTCCTGACATATCTGCAAGTGTCAGATCATTAGATGCTCCTGTAGTTGGCATCTCTGCGGAATCATCACTTGGGAACTGTGCAGCTAACGCATCCGCAATCTGATCTGTTGCCTCCATCGTGTGCTCTTCACCGCCGAGTGGCTGTGGGAAAGTTCCCTCCCAGTCATTTCTGGTCAGATAAGTAAATGTCTCATCATAAGTTCTGTAATCCACATCATCAAACTGATTTGTGATCTCTGTTCCATTCACACCTGTTGCATAAGTCTCTGCGTCAAATGCGTCCTGTGTGTAAGTCCATGTCATGGCTGTATCGCCATCTGCTGTCATACCATCTGCTGTGGTATATCCCTGTGCTGCAAGGATATTATTTAATGCATCATGTGCATCATGACCTGTTGCGAAGTAATAATCACCGTCATCTACGATATATGTCTTTGCATTCTTGCTGTCATAAGCACGCATCTCAGATTTCTTCACGCTTACGGTAACAGTCTCTGTCTCTCCCGGAGCAAGTTCTCCAGATTTTGCGAATCCAACTAACTGTACACCAGCTTTTTCCACGCCGTTTTCAATATCGTATTCGGTATATGGAGACTGCATGTAGATTTCAACGGCATCTTTTCCACTGTATTCAGTGGAATCATTTGTCACATCCACACTTACTTCGAACGTATCATTCGCTTCTTCTACTGTGAAATTGCTATAAGAAAAATCAGCGTAACTTAATCCATATCCAAATGGATACTGTACTTCTGCTGCATAATCGAACTCGCCTGCATTTCCGGTTCCGTATACTTTATCTGCATAACGTGTCTCATAATATTTATAACCTACATAGATTCCTTCTGCGTAGTTATAATACTTGTAGTTATTCTCACCATAAGTCATGGTAAAATCACCAAAATTCTGCATTGCAGGTGAACTGAAAGAATCGTATGCATAAGTATCAACCAAATGCCCGGAAGGGGTTCTTGTTCCATCTAAGATCTCTGGAATTGCACCAACCCCCTGCTGTCCGCCTGCTCCAACCCAGATTACCGACACATTGCGGCTTTCCAGTTCGCCTAATTCCATGGCATTCATTGTATTTAATACAACAACTACATTATCAAAATGCTCCGTTGCAAGATCGATCAGATCCAGTTCATTCTGTGAAAGATTTAACATAGATCTCGTTTCATCATCGGATGTTTTCGTAAATACATCGGATCCTTCACTTCCTTTTCTTCCGATGAATACAATTGCTGCATCGTGATAATCATCAAAAGATGCGATTTCTTCTGATCCGTATAAGGATACTGCCGGCTCGTTTACTTTGTCTGTTGCATAAGAAGAAACTCCGTTACCGTTTTCATAAAAATCCCACATTACAGGATTAACTTCAAATCCTGCTTCTTCAAAAGCTGCCATAAGAGATGGTGTTTTGG
>CAKOVA010000128.1 GCA_934120735.1 uncultured Prevotella sp. | reverse complement strand
GCATCGCGTATGTGGTGGGAGCGCAGTGAGGCTTTCCTGTTTGGAGCTGCATCCGATTTTGGTATTGACCCACACATCGATTCTTGGCCACTCGACCTTCCTGCGTTGCAGAAGTATCTTGCAACGGCAACCAACATTGAAGACCTTGATGGCGACGATTATGACATCGCTGCACGCACAAAACTTGGTCAGGAGTTGTTGGGCTATCATGGAGTGGAGTACATCCTTTTTGAAAACGGAAAACCACGCAAGGCTGGTACGATAGAGGACAAATATCTCGTGTATGCCATTGCCGTGGCTGGCGATCTTCGCAACAGTTGTTGGCAGCTTCTCGCCTCATGGGCTGGAGAAAAGTATGCATCCAAACTGGACGAAGCGCAGGTGAAACACATTCTTGAGGATGTGGAACTTGGTATAACCGTAGGTGGAGGCGAGCTTTCTTATGGAGAAAACATTTTGCTTGCAGGTCAACCTGGCTCACTGTACCGCTCATGGGTTGATGCCCTGCAGGCAATAGTAACGGGCTGCAATACTATATGCGACGAGGTAGGGTCTTCGAAGATTGGCTCTGCACATACCGGTGAGGATATTTCATACATAGAGTCACCCTACAGTCAGAAGTCTATCAGCGATTTTTATGATAATATCATATCTATAGAGAATGTATATTATGGAGGTGTAGAAGGTAATCGTGGGGCATCAATTCATGACTATATGACAAAGCACAACAAGGAGATGGACATGAAGGTGGTAAGTGCTATCAACAATGCTAAAACAGCCATCAAGAACATGAAGGCTCCATTTGTGCTCAACTATAAAGATGCAAGTTGCAAGGCAGCAATGGATGCTTGCAAGAAACTTGATGAGACGCTCAGTGAACTGAAGACTGAGTTGAAGAAATAACAGCGTGAACACCGGTTATCAAGGTGCGACGTATTCGAGTTTCAGGTGGCTAAACCACCTGAAACTCATCAGCATTTTTAGTCAACATGTTAAAACAAAAAGATTATGAAACATCACACAATCACCACAAAACAAGTACTTTCGGTAGCTGCCATGGCATTTGTATGTGTGTCGGTCATATCTTGTAGGGATAAAGATATCAACGACAACGGCAGTGGTACTGAGAGTGAGGAATTGGCGGATGAATGGTATGCTGGAGGAAAACTCGGCACAACATTCAATGCTACAGCAAGTGCGTACGAGGATCCCACACCCGCTATCGAAGAGGCAGGACTGGAATATCAGTTCAAGATGGGTGAATATTTCTTTGAACGCCCATACAACTCAAGCACACGTCCTTTCAACGGAAGAGGACCATTATACTCGCGTCCCTCATGTGAAAGCTGTCACTGCGGTTATGGACACGGATGGCGGATTACAAAGTTCGATCCAAAACAATGGGGCAATGCCACAGAGTTGGAAATATTCGGTGATGACGGAGAACTACTCTCCTTCTTCAGCCCCAAGTTCCAGGGCATGCCTCCGTTCAAGTCATATCTTGACCCTGCAAAAGTGCAAATTACATGGAAGGAATATACCGACGACTGGGGAAACGTATTCCCAGACGGAGAGCGATACAGCCTCATATATCCCGATGTGGTAATACCTGAGGACGCCTATTATGTGAAGCCGTCACACCATGGCAAACCAGTTAACGTCAGTGACATCCACATACGACTCAAGAACGCCATTCCTTTCTTTGGCAACGGACTGATAGGAGCCATCGATGCCGACAGTCTGCTGAAGCAGTGGCAGCGCGAAGAAGCACATGCGAAATTGGATCCCTCAAGGTTTAAGAATGGAAAATGGACTGCCATTGACTCTGTTACAATGGAACCTTTCCGCTTCGGTCATTTCCTTGATCTAAGTACATTTACTTGGGATGTGCAGCACTGGGCAAACTTTAATGTAACGAGACGTGGACACACCACAATTAATGTGACCAAGGAATATGCGCTAACAGCAAGCAAAGATCCTGATATTCAGAAAGTGTTCTATAAATATTTCCCTGAATGGAAAATAACGGGCAACCCAGAAAAGGACATATATAACTATTTCACCAGTGACAAGCATCCTATTGAGATGAAAGACAACGACTACCTGAACTACATGGTATGGCTCAGAGGATTGGCTGTTCCTGCGGCACGCAACATGGATTCCCCAATCGTGCAACGTGGCAAGAAGCTCTTCAACGAAATAGGTTGTGCAACGTGTCACCGACCCATGTGGATTACGGGCAACGACCAGTTCTCCTATCCTGGCGACCTTAACATCAAACCCAACGACCCACGTCTGCCACATTATCCCAAACAAAAGATATGGCCTTACACCGATTTAGTTTCACATAG
>CAKOVA010000127.1 GCA_934120735.1 uncultured Prevotella sp. | reverse complement strand
GGCGAAATCAGGCTGACACCGGGGGTTGAGTAGCGCGTTTTTGCGATCCAGGGCCATACTTTACCGCCGGGCAAGTGGCCGCCTTCGCCTGGCTTTGCGCCTTGCGCCATTTTGATCTGAATCTCTTTGGCGCTTACCAAGTATTCGCTGGTCACGCCAAAACGACCGCTTGCGACTTGCTTGATGGCGCTGTTGCATTCGGTGCCCAGGCGCGCAGGATCTTCGCCGCCTTCGCCAGAATTGCTTTTGCCGCCCAGATGGTTCATGGCAATGGCGAGACACTCGTGGGCTTCCTGCGAAATGGAGCCGTAGCTCATGGCGCCCGTTTTGAAGCGCTTCACGATGTTTTCTACGGGTTCAACTTCGCTAAGGTCAATGGGCTGGCATCCGCTGGTGTTAAGCGACAGCAAGCCGCGCAGCGTGTGGGGCATTACGGCATCGTCAACCAGCGCGGAGTACTGCTTGAAGTTTTCGTAATCGCCCGTTTGCGCCGCATGCTGCAGCAAGCGGATGGTCAGGGGGTTTATCATGTGGTCGCGCGCGCCGGGCGTGTTGCTCATCTTGTGGTCGCCCACGGTGGGCAGGCTCAAATCCTCGGTCAGACCCAGCGGGTCGAACGCAGAGCGATGACGCTTGGCAACAAGATTGCCAATTTCGGTCAGCCCAATGCCGCCAATGCGGCTTACCGTGTTCGTGAAATACTGGTCAACCACTTCTTTCGTCAGGCCCAAAATCTCGAAAATCTGGGCGCTTTGATACGATTGAAGTGCGGAAATGCCCATTTTCGCCGAAACTTTCACCACGCCCTGCAAAACGGCCCGGTTGTAATCGGCAATGCCAACGGAAGGGTCGCGGTCAAGCGCGCCTGTTTGCGTGAGCTGGCGGATGCACTGATGAGCCAGGTAGGGGCACACGGCACGCGCGCCGTAACCCAAAAGCGTGGCGAAGTGGTGCACGCACGTGGGCTCGGCGCTTTCCAGAATCACCGAGATAGCAGTGCGCTTCTTCGTGCTGACCAGGTACTGCTCAACGGCTGCAACCGCAAGAAGCGAAGGGATGGGAAGATGGTTCTCATCTACGCCGCGATCAGACAGGATAATGACGTTCGCACCTTGGTGGTAGGCTTTCTCGATGCTTAGGAACAAGCGGTCAAGCACGGTGGAAAGCGGCGTATTCTCATAATAGAGCAAGCTGATGACCTGGGATTTCAGGTTTGGTTCATCAAGTGCCTTGATTTTTTCCAGCTCCATTTCGGTCAAAATGGGCGAATCGATTTGCAGCAAGCGGCAGTTTTCCGCGCGATCCTCCAGCAAATTGCCGTCGCTTCCCACGTACACCGTGGTGTCGGTGACAATGGCTTCGCGCGTGGAATCGATGGGCGGGTTCGTGACCTGGGCAAACATCTGTTTGAAGTAATCGAACAGGGGACGCTCGCCTTTGTCCAGCACGGCAAGCGGCGTATCGATTCCCATGGCGGCGGTGGGCTCAACGCCGGATTTCGCCATGGGGAGCAGCACGGAGTACACGTCTTCGTAGGAATAGCCGAACGCGCGGCGCAGGCGCGCCAACTCGTGCGCGTCGTAATAATGCAGCGCGCGCTTCGGCTCGGGCAGTTCTTCCAGCTTGATGAGCTGGCAATCAAGCCACTCGCCATATGGATGCTCGGCGGCGTAGCCTTCTTTAATGGCTTCATCGTCTTTCACCACGCCGGCAACGGTGTCTACCACCAACATGCGACCCGGTTCCAGGCGCTGCTTGGTAACAATGTGCTCATCGGGAATATCAAGAACGCCCACTTCAGAGGAAAGGATCAGCCGATCATCGTCGGTTACATAGTAGCGTGCGGGACGCAATCCGTTGCGGTCAAGGGCTGCGCCCATCACTTCGCCGTCGGTGAACAGAAGGGCCGCTGGGCCGTCCCAAGGCTCCATCATGGTGGCGTAGTAATGGAACATGTTGCGGCGCGCTACCGAGATGTTCGTGTTCTTGCTCCAGGGTTCAGGCACCAGCATCATTACGGCTTTTGGCAGTTCAATGCCGGAAAACATCAGGAATTCCAGCGCATTGTCCAGCATGGCGCTGTCGGAACCCGCGCTGTCAATCACGGGCATCACGCATTCCATGTCGTTTTGGAACTGCGGGCTGCTCATGGTTTCTTCACGCGCGTTCATGCGGTCAAGGTTGCCGCGAATTGTGTTGATTTCGCCGTTGTGCAGCAGCACGCGGTTGGGATGCGCTCGCTGCCAGCTGGGGTTCGTGTTCGTGGAAAAGCGGGAATGCACCAGGGCAATGGCGCTTTCGCAGCGGGAATCCTGCAGATCGGGATAGAATTTGCGCAGCTGGTTCACCAGGAACATGCCCTTGTAGACCAC
>CAKOVA010000126.1 GCA_934120735.1 uncultured Prevotella sp. | reverse complement strand
CCAGATAAAAATGAAACGGGCCTGTGAACTGCTGGAGGCAGGACATTATCTGATCTACGAAGTCGCCAACCGGCTCGGCTATGAAAATGCTTATTATTTTTCCAAGGTGTTTCGGAAATATATCGGCTGTACGCCAAAGGAATATCAGCTGCGGTCCGGGAAGAGAAACAATTGAAATTGTTTCAGTCCTGAGTGCCAATCTCTAGCTGCTTCCAGTCTGTGGACGTACGCTCCTTTTTTGCCGCCCTATAACTCCGGCAGACGCCGAAGAAAAGGCGCACAAGGCAGTGCCTTCTGCACCTCCGCTTTTTTAATACTCTAACATTAGTTTTTCAAGATAACTGCAGCAAAACGTTCTAAACGTTCAAAACATACCTGCGTTCCTTTTTCTGTTCTTTTTATCTGCACTGGAGAGCCATCCAGAGAAAGAACTTCACGTGCTTCAAAAGGAACAGTTATTTTAACATTTTGCATAGGAACAGGACGCTCTACTGTGATGCCATTAAACCCAGACAGGTTTAATGCCTGTAACAAAAAACCGTCTTCTACAGCATCCCAAAACAGCTCCACACTGGGATGGGCATGCGTAGAAACAACTCGAACATCTGGGCATAATTTATCCAACAGGTCCAAAAGAACTAATTTATGGTCTTGATAGCCATACTGCTGATAAAGTTCGCCCAAAGCCCATGTAATTAAGGTTACTTTTCCCTGAGTCAGCACTGTCCCCATTTCTGTAGGACGATAGCCGTATGCGCGCTCTGCAGGGCCGAATTCTCCCTTTTCTACATACGGCAGCAGCGGCTCCCAGCCCCCTGCAGTGGTCAGGCCAACCGCACCGGAAACAAATATCCAATCTTTACCACGAAAGTGACGGAAGATTTCTTTTTCTCGTGTGAACAGATAAGCTCCGGCATTGTCCGTTTCAATTCGTTCGAGCTGAATGCCGAGTACGCGGCTTTGCTCGAACGAAAGTTTCTGGTTAACATTCATCACAATGAGTTGTTTTCCACTTTCACGTACCAGTTTTAAGAATTGAGCGGAAACCTCATTAATGTCTGGAATCAGCACGACAGAGTATGGCAGAAGAAGCTTGGGATGTACAATGATGTTTTGATCGATCTGTACGTCAAAAAGAATATGTTCTTCTTTAAGTGCCTTCATTACGCCAAAGTAGTTGCGAGATCCGTCTTGAATGGGGCGCGATCCGTCAGCACGCATTACTAATACTCGTGCTTGAGAAATCAGATGACCATAATACTGCTCGTTTTTCCAATGATAATGGAAAACCTCGCGAGCAGCATCCAAGCTGGAACGATCCGGGTAATCTTCAAAAATACCGTTGATGCAATAATCCAGATAACCGCCTGCGGCAATGTTTTCATATAGGCGAATTTTAGTTAACTCCGGCGAAACGCCTGCATATCGCCAGCGTAGGTCGGTAGCGTTTATTACACAGTTGCCAAGAGGCTGATTGGGCCAAACGTGCCTTGCTGATGCAATGTTGTATGAAGAATTCATCAGAGGAAAGGGAAGCGGACGTCCAACACCCGAATTGGATTCATTTTTGATGATATCTACTCCATCTGGCGAATAGGTGCTGAGACATATGTTGGGATTGATGGATCGAATCATTTGTTGTATTCCACTTAGCGCTTTGCTTACGATTTTACGCTGAAATTGAACGTATAAAGGCATGGCGGGATCATTTAGGTCTGTAGGTAGCTCCATGCCGGAAAAAGCACGAAACTGCTGTTTACAGTTTTCACAGTGGCACAGGCCTAGGTTATTACCATGATAATCCCAACCACTGAAACCAAAAGCGTTGAAAAAAATGCCATCAAGATCTGGATAGCGCTCCAGAACTTCTTGAACAATTTGTTTGGAATACTCCTGCTGATACCAACCAGTAACGCAGGTTGTTACGGTGTCGGCGCAGCGCAGCAGTCTTCCGTCTGCTGCATGGTAATACCAATCGGGATGCGCATCGTAGAATTTCTCGTTCGTGCGGCCAAAATCAAAACGCCCCATTACACGAATACCGGCCGCATGGCATTTGTCCAAAATTTCTCGGATCAAATCTCTTCCTTTTGGCAAATAAGGACTGATAACCTGATACTCTAGCTTTGTAGGATAAAACGATGTGATACCGCCAACGCCCACTAATGCGACCGTACAGTGAAAAGACTTAAGTACATCCAGCCACCGATCTACATCCATAGCTGCATTTAAGTCCGTCATGTTATTTTGAATTAGACGCATATTGTTGTTGCTCCACCAGCCCATATGTTTTCCTCCTTATGCTCTTTTGAAACGATATGTTTCGTAGGCGATACCCTTTTCTTCGTCAGTAGGGATTACGAGTACACGTACCCGACTGCCTTTTTGCGTCAGATCATTATCGCCATGTGCGTTCGTGTTGGCTGCTTCATCTAATTTTACTCCCAGTACAC
>CAKOVA010000125.1 GCA_934120735.1 uncultured Prevotella sp. | reverse complement strand
TGGACAGGCATCGATTACATCGGTGAACCCACTCCTTATTACAGCTATTGGCCCTCACGAAGCAGCTACTTTGCACCTGTCGACTTGGCGGGCTTGCCGAAAGATCGCTATTACCTATATCGCTCGGTGTGGAACACTTCCTCTCCTACTCTGCACCTCTTGCCACATTGGACATGGCATGGACGTGAGGGAAAGGTAACACCCGTGTACTGTTATACGAGTTATCCCGAAGCCGAACTCTTTGTCAATGGCAAGAGTCAAGGACGCATCAAGAAGAACAAGGCATCCAAATTAGACCGCTACCGCTTGCGCTGGAACAACGTAGTGTATGAGCCGGGCGAACTGAAGGTAGTGGCTTACGATGAAAAGGGCAAGGAAGTAGCTCAACAAACCATTCACACCGCTGGTGCGCCTCATGCACTCAAGATTGAAGTAGACAAGCAACAGCTCGCAAACGACGGCAAAGACTTGCTGTATTACACCATTAGTATGGTAGACAAAGACGGCAACCTCTGTCCCGACGCCAATGACCTATTACTCTTCGAAGTGTCAGGTGCTGCCCGTTTCAAGGCTGTCTGCAATGGCGACGCCACGTCATTAGAACCGTTCCACCTTCCTAATATGCACCTTTTCCACGGAAAATTGGTTGTAACAGTGCAAAGCAACGGACTGAAAGGACAAGTGCATTTAACCGTCAAAGCTCCTAAATTTGGATTCGGCGCACATCACACACTGTAATTGGAAGAAAGAGATTGTTCAAGTGGTTCACCACACTCGAGCGAGTAAATTAACACACATGCATACCTCACGAATAGCATTCCGAAAAGCTACAACCGCAGATTTGGAAGAGGCATGGACGCTGTTGGACACGGCTCGCAACCTCATGCTGACTAACGGCAGGAAACAGTGGACAAAGGACTATCCCTCACGAGCATTGATTGAGAATGACATTGTCGGAGGAGATGCTTACATTCTTACCGTCGATGGAGAGGTAGCCGCATACGCCAAACTTGCCGTGAACGGCGAACCCGAATATGCTCATCTCGAAGGTTCTTGGCTCAGCGAACAAGACTATGTGGTGATTCACAGGCTTGCCGTTAACCCCCGTCACCGAGGGCACGGACTGTCCAAACGCCTCCTCCACGAAGCAGAGAAATGGGCTGCCTCGCAAGGCGTTCATAGCATCAAGGTAGACACCAACTATGACAACGTTGAAATGCTGAACATCCTTCCACATCTAGGCTATACCTATTGTGGTCAAATACACTATGGTGCCAAAGGCGACCGAAAGGCTTTTGAGAAACTAATCTAAACAAACTATGATATAACAATTACTTAAGCTCCCTTACAGAAGCAAATACATATAGGCAATTGGATAATTTTTTAGATGTCATGTTGTTGATTAGGAAAGATATGTGTGGGAAAACAAAGATAAATCGTGATGCCATTTTATTAAACATTATGCAAGATAAGAAGGAATTACAGAAATTTAAAGACATGGAATCTAATAATTCTGGACTATAAATAATTTATGGAAGTGCCGTAATATAGTGATAAATAATAGGTTCTTATTAAAATTTCATTTTTCGTTTTGCATAGTTTACTAAGATTATTCTTAGAGCATCTAATAACCGAATAATATGTCTGTAGAAGAAGTAACGACTCACAAGAAGCATAGAACGTTTGATTGCAAGAGTATTCAAAACAAACTTAAGACACTGGCTATCTTCAAGCTACATCTAAAAGCAAAAGGAGTGAAAATTATATGATTGCTTAATGAATGTACAATAAAGATGTTTTAATATGTCTTCGTAACATGGTAAGGTTATTGGGGGAATGCACTATTAGATAATAAATGTAAATGAACCATGAAATAAAATAGTATGATGGAAGCAAGCAACAACGACAACATGCTCATCTATCAGTCGGAAGATGGGAAAATAAAGATAGATGTTCGATTTGAAAACGAGACGGTGTGGCTGTCACAGGCACAGATGTGCGTACTTTTTGGACGTGAGCGCAGTGTTATCACCAAGCATATAAACAACATTTTCGAAGAAGGAGAACTGGATGAAAATAGCAATGTGCAAATTTTGCACATTGCATTTTCCGATAAACCTGTTAAGTTTTACAACCTTGACGTAATCATCTCGGTAGGCTATCGGGTGAAGTCGCAGCAGGGCACACAGTTCCGCATCTGGGCTACCCAGCGACTGAGAGAATATATCATCAAAGGCTTTGCGCTGAACGATGAGCGATTTAAGACGGGGTCTTCCAACAATTATGCGGAGGAACTATTAGGGAGAAGGGCATTAGGAAGAGGATTGTGGGTAAGTAGATGGAAATGAGAGCATTTTGCACGATATCTCTGTGGTTTGCGCTACGAGGTAAAGTGCAGAAAGCGTGGATTTGAGCAGAAGTTCCGTTACCAAATCGTTAGCCCACTCTCCGAATGGTAACGAAGAGGTAGGAGCAGGTAACTGACGGAAGAGTATTCGGTAAGTGAACTCTCTGCGATTTCG
>CAKOVA010000124.1 GCA_934120735.1 uncultured Prevotella sp. | reverse complement strand
TTTTCATTAATTATCGCCAAAGCTGTTTCAGGGTTACTACCTAAGGAATCGAATCGTAAAGAATGATAACTAAAGTATTCACTTACATTTTTCCCTATCCTAAGTGCATAGTCATCATAGCTATCAAGAAACTTCGCATGATAACTGATTTCGAGTATGCTCGGTTCAATGATATATGTTTCTTGTCCAAAACAGCTAAGCAGAGACAACATAAATGTGATGCAGAAAGTGTATAACTTCATAATAATTAAGATTTAATTGATTTGCATAGGGTGAATCCCCTAAACCAATATTAATACCAAGAACGACTATAGAACAGCTAAGCCCTAATGTACGGCTTGGCTTTAATTCATTTTCATGGTGAAGCCACCACCTGGAGCCAAATGCACGGTGAGCTGCTTGTTGGATGGGATGCTGATGGTTTTCTTCACATAATCTTGCGCGAACTTGGTGGCATTGGCACCGTCAAAATAAGCTTCCGCACGGGTAGGAATGTCACCCAATGGAGAGAGGTCGATAGTGAGGTCGCGCGCCGTCCAATTGTTGATAACGCCAACATACCAGGTATTACCGCTTCGGCGCGCCATGGCCACATACTCACCCACCTTGCTTGTCAAGGCTATAGATTGATCCCATACCACAGGAATCTTGGCAATGAATTCTGTACATTCGGGTTCTTCTTCGTAATGTGTCGGACTGTCACAAAGCATGTTGAGCGGAGAGAAGAATACGGTGTACATGGCCAACTGATGACAGCGGGTTCCCTGACTCATGGGATTGCTGTTAGAGGCATGAAAAGTTTCCTTGGTACTGTTCAACATGGCACCCTGCGTGTAGTCCATCTGCCCAGCCAGCATGCGGATGAATGGGACTTGTACGTCATATTGCACTTGATTGTAGGATTCCAGGGACGACCATTTGGTGTTCTCTTGTCCCTTGACGCCTTCAAAGTTGATGACGTTCGGATAAGTTCTTTGCAGTCCTGTGGGTTTGAAGACTCCGTGAAAATCCACCAGCATACGATATTTCGCAGCCATTCGAGCAGCGTCGTAGAGGAAATTGACACAGGCTGCATCGTCGCGATCCATGAAATCAATCTTGAAACCCTTGACCCCCATGTCACTGTAATGGCGGCAAACTCGCTCCATGTCGCGCGCAAATGCATAATAGCCTGCCCACAGGATGATGCCTACATTCTTTTGTTTTCCATAATCAACAATACCCTTCAAATCGATTTCGGGTACCACTTGGAAGAGGTCTGCCTGTAGATTGACGGCCCATCCTTCGTCCAAAATCACATACTCAATGCCATGCTTGCTCGCAAAATCTATATAGGCCTTGTAGGTTTGCGTATTAACGCCAGCCTTGAACGGCACTTTATACAGCCCCCAGTCGTTCCACCATTCCCATGCCACCTTACCAGGTTTAATCCACTCTGTGGAAGAAATGCGTGATGGGGAGGCCAGGCGATACACCATGTCATTGTCCAAAAGCTGGCGATCATCCGTAGACACATTGATGACGCGCCATGAAAATTGCTGTTTCGCCGTGGCCTTGACAAGGTAGTTTTCGCGACTCTTCACAAAGAGTTGCAGCTTATTATGACCTTCTTGCCTAACTTCTTTGGGGTATTTGGCAAAAACACCACGCAGGACATGACCCTCCGTGCGGTTGACGTACATGCCGGGATAGTTCTCCAAATCAGCTTCGGTCACGCAAATCTTCACACCATGATCGGCTTCCACCAAGACAGGCAGGAACGCCAGCTTATCCGTTTTGAGTTGTGAGAGTTGTCCCTGGGTATAAGTACTTTCGAAAGAATTGTTGAATTGCTCTTCAAAACTGCCGTTTGGTCTTGTGTAAGGCACCTGCGAAGGCCAATCCTTGGCAAAATTGAACTCGGCCTTTTCGTCTTTAACGATAATCTCTTTCTTTCGATCAGAAACAAATCGGTAGGCTACACCCTCATCGTATGCACGAAAAATCAAAGTAAAGCCTTGTCTGAATTTCAATGCCAATTGGTTATAATGATTCTCGACAACCTTCTTTTTGTAAAACAAGGCGTTGATGGTTCCATGGCTCGTAGTGGTCTTTACAGACTGTACGGTAGCGTTTTCGCCAAACGATTTTCCTTGATCAAGGGTCAGGGCTATCTGGGATGGAGCGATGAGTTGTTGCCCATCGAGCGACAGAGAGTAGGAAAGGTTTTTGTCGTTATTCACTGTAACGGTAAGTTTTCCATTGGGCGAAACCAGTTTATACTGTTTCGCATTAATTCCCAGCGTAATCAATGGGAACAACAGAAGGAGTAATGATTTTTTCATGTGATAGATGTTAGCATGTTTTCACAAAGATAGAGAAAAAACTTCATCCGCGAATCATACGAATAAATATTTTTCTCTCGACTGGTACAAATAGGGTCAGTCGTAAAACCCAGTTGCACCCCTCTCCCCTCATGCACATAATTTCATAAGTATTTGTTATCTTTCCATCATGAAGACCGAGCAATTGTTGCGTTGTATCTTTCCAGAGATACTCGCAGATTATTTTGATGTGATAGATATCC
>CAKOVA010000123.1 GCA_934120735.1 uncultured Prevotella sp. | reverse complement strand
AGAACGGGACGTTCTTTCGTGAAATGTCTTTTGCGGCAATATTCTTTTAGATTCTTTCGCTTCTTTCGTTGTTAAAAGATGAAAAGTCACGATGCGTTTCTATTGGTACGCAAGATGTTATATTCATTTAATTGGTAAATTTGAGAGAGAAGTAACCAAAGGATGAAAGATTTATAGCAGCAAAGGTTATTGTTAAATGAAAGAACCGTGGGTAAAGACACACAACAATTTTATGTTGGTAGATTTGTTTCATTCGCAGAACGCTTGCGTTCATTGTCTTGTTGCGTTTATTTGTTTTCATTTGTTTCATTTGTTGTTAAAAAAATAGCTTCAATGACAGATCCATGAAGGTAGATGGCGGATGGGTGCGTTACGATTTATTCACATTTTCTTTTGAACAATCAAAACATTATTCGTTTATTTTTAGCTACCTTTGCGCAAAATAGGCAGCGCCTCTGATATATCTGCCATGCTTGATGCCGTTAGCTTTGCATAAATAGCGGATAAGATAGGATTTGAGATGCGTCTGCCTACATGAATCTATTAGTCAAAAAAACAATTTATGAAAAAACAAACTAATAAATTTATTGCCGTTTCTTACCAACTGCATGCTGTTGAAAACGAAGGAATGACGTTGGTTGAAGAAGCTACTGAAGCGCAACCTTACCAGTTTATCAGCGGCTTTGGTTTGACACTCGATTTGTTCGAAGATGCTCTCATCAACTTGAAGGCAGGCGAAGAGTTTGAGGTGAAACTAACTCCAGAGCAGGCTTATGGGCATTTTCAGCCAGAGCATGTGTTGGATCTCGAGCGGGAAGTCTTCACCGTTAATGGGACGTTTGATGCTGAGAACATCTATGAAGGAGCGGTGGTTCCCTTGCAAAACGAGGAGGGTACGCGCTTCATGGGACGCATTCTCGAGGTGAACGACAAGCAGGTGAAAGTGGATTTGAATCATCCCCTGGCTGGAAAAACGCTCAACTTTAAGGGGAAGGTCATCGAAAACCGAGAAGCTACCAACGAGGAAATCGCAGCGATGGTGAACCAAATGGCTGGTGGATGCGGTTGTGGCGGTCACAGTGAGGGCAGCTGTTGTTGCGGAGGTTGTGGCAGTTCAGATGACAACGGATGTGGCTGCGGCCATTAAGCAGGGCGTAACACACGGCTCTTTCATTTAAGGACAATATTGTTTAACAACGAATGAAACAAATGAAGCGAATCAACTAAACAAGGCAATGAACGCAAGCGTTCTGCCAATGAAACAAATCTGCCGACATGGACATATCGCGTGTCTTTGTCAAATTCGTTTCATTCGTTGAACGCCAGCGTTCATTGATTCCGACAATCAGATTCGTTTCATTCGTTCTATTCGTTGTTGATACTAAAGAGCAACATGATTGTTTTAGACAACAGACGACCTTTTAAATGAAAGACTGTGGGCGTAACATTTTTCAAATTTTTAATTATTCTTTCATAGATCGACCCTAACACACGATGATGCGCAATATATTTGGCCATATTTTCACGTTGACAACCTTTGGTGAAAGCCATGGAGAGGCTGTCGGTGGGGTCGTTGATGGCATGCCGCCCGGCATCGACATCGATGTGCAGTTTGTGCAAAACGAACTCAACCGGCGGCGACCGGGGCAGAGTAGCATCACCACCGATCGCAAGGAGGCTGATGAAGTGAGCTTCTTGAGTGGCATCTTTGAAGGAAAATCCACGGGTGCCCCCATCGCTTTCATGGTGACAAACACCAACCAGCATTCTAAAGATTACGACAGCCTACAGCATCTTTATCGTCCATCGCACGCCGACTTTACCTATCAACAGAAATATGGTTTGCGCGATCACCGTGGTGGAGGACGCTCATCGGCTCGTATCACATTGAGCAGATGTGTGGCTGGTGCATTGGCCAAGCTGGTGTTGCGACGGTTGGGAATCACCATTCAGGCGTATGTGTCACAAGTGGGTGACATCGCTTTGCAACGAGATTATCGCTCGTACGATTTGTCCAAGACCGAAAGCAACAGGGTACGCTGTCCCGATGAGGAAAAGGCCAAGCAGATGGAACAACTCATCCGGCAGGTCAAGGTGGAGGGTGACACGCTGGGAGGAATCGTGACGTGTGTCATCAAGGGATGTCCCGTAGGACTGGGCGAACCCGAGTTTGATAAGCTGCATGCGCAACTGGGAGCTGCTATGCTATCCATCAATGCCGCTAAGGGCTTTGAATATGGCGAAGGTTTTGCGTGCGTCAGCCACCGAGGCAGTGAGATGAACGACTCGTTTGTTAACGACCAGGGGCGCATCCGCACCGCAACCAACCACAACGGTGGCATCCAGGCTGGCATCAGCAATGGCGAGGATATCTATTTTCGCGTAGCTTTTAAACCTGTGGCTACCATCTTGATGGATCAACAAACGGTAGACGTTAAGGGCCATCCTACTGCCTTCAAGGCCAGCGGTCGGCATGATTCGTGTGTCGTACCACGCGCCGTTCCCATTGTAGAGGCGATGGCAGCGATGGTGATCTTAGACAATTATCTTCTTGATTTGACCGTAAAAAAGTTCAAATCTTAACCAGCATTAGGCTGGTTCTATAAATTAGCTTTGTTAGATTTTGAACTTATTTTTGAGGTCAAAATGAAAGATAGTGAAGGAGTGTAGCGAGCTACACGACTGAACGAACTTACATTTTGAACCAAAAAGAAGCCAAAAGATA
>CAKOVA010000122.1 GCA_934120735.1 uncultured Prevotella sp. | reverse complement strand
AATCATCGCCCATGAAATCATAAAGCGCATTGGTCAACGATTTTTGGTTAGCCTCATCGGCAAACTTCGTAACATAGGTTTTTTGTGAATAGACAATCATCGACTGATAATTTCGATAAGCGTCAAAATTCAACAAATTCATCAACTCATTGTTTTTACCACCTTTTATATATATGTATGGAGGATTTTTGATTTTAATAGCTGCCGTGTCTACTCCACGAAAATCAATATCCAGGTTCTCGTCTTGCAACCAAACATTCACAGCTTGCCATCCGCCACAATCAACCATAGCCTCACCTATCTTATCGGCTGGCACAGATATGGTATAATTATGGGTAGCTGGGTCAACCGTGGTTTCAGCCAACAACTGTTTCAAAGTACCTGAAAAGCGATACACACCTACTTTGAAATCATCCTCAATGAATTTTACATTTCCTTTGATAGTAACTGTGCGTTGACCAAAGGCACACATAGGAAGCAGAAACAGGGCTGCCACCAACATAACACAATAATTCTTAAACAAGTTTTTCATTTATTTACAATAATAATTGTTTGTAATATAGGTTGTTTGCAAACATCTTGTTTGCTAAAGATTGCGAAAAATAAGAAAAAAAAACATGATGTACAATTTTTCATAGGTAAAGTACGATGCATTTTATTTTTGTTATAGTCTTTTAACACATTATTACACCTCTTATTCATCCCTCTTCGATCGACGAGCTACCATATTCTTTTTCAATAGCTACGGCATGGAAGAAAAACAACTAAGAGATTTTTTCCATAATTTATTTTGAATAAATCAACCGATTAGTTTTTTATCTTTTGTATGGTTAGTATCATTATTTTTATGTAAATTTGCAAAGTATGGATGTACAATTTGCAAACTATCAATGGAGCGAAAACATCATCATCGTGGATGCAGACTATGTTGACAGTGTGGCTTTCGACCTCATCGTTAACTTCGAGCGGATGATTGGACGACGTATTCCCGTTGCTGACCTTGCAAGGTGGATAGACTGCGTGGTGCTTGACGGCGGTATCAGGGAGGGTGAACACCAAACCCAGGTGGTGCTGATTCATCGAAAAGACAGAAAAGGCATGGAGAATTTCATGCCATCTGATTATGAAAGTGACCTGAACGGGAAGGCTTTCAAAGACCACTTGGGTGAATTCATGCTCAGTTCGCTGACCATCGAGGAGATTGTTGATGAGACAGACTTCCTGATGGAGATTGTGCAAGCAGCATGCGAGCAGCCTAACGTGAAGCGGGTGATGATCGTTCCAAACTTCGAGAAAGATGGTCTGTACGATCGCATGCGTCATGTACTACAACAGGTAGACGACGACAAGCGCATCACGGTGTTTGCCATGCAACCCTTACCAGGAGGCAACTTCAGGCAAGAGATATTGGGCTACTCGCTGATGAACGCCTTGGGAATCAAGAGTGAAGAAATAAAATAACGTATAACAACCAACAGAAAGTGCCGCTAAAAGCGTACCCTGCGAGGCACTCTCCTCCACATGCTGGGGGTGACGGGGAATCTTTATCATGTCAAAAGTTTTAATGATTGGCGCCGGTGGCGTGGCAACAGTTGCCGCATTCAAGATTGCACAAAACCCAGAGGTTTTCACTGACTTCATGATAGCAAGCCGGCGAAAGGAAAAATGTGATGAAATTGTGAAAGCAATTGGTAAGCCAAGCATCAAAACAGCTCAGGTAGATGCTGATGATGTGGAACAACTAAAAGCTTTGCTGAACGACTACAAGCCCGAATTGGTCATCAACTTGGCTTTGCCCTACCAAGACCTCATCATCATGGAGGCTTGTCTGGCCTGTGGATGCAACTACTTGGATACGGCCAACTATGAGCCCAGAGACGAGGCTCACTTTGAATATTCGTGGCAATGGGCATACAAAGAAAAATTCGAGCAGGCTGGACTTACGGCCATCCTTGGTTGTGGTTTCGACCCAGGCGTGAGTGGAATTTTCACCGCCTATGCAGCCAAGCATTATTTCGACGAGATACATTATCTGGATATCGTGGATTGTAATGCGGGTAATCACCACAAGGCATTTGCCACGAACTTCAATCCAGAAATCAATATTCGAGAGATTACGCAGAAGGGTCTTTATTATAAAGACGGCAAATGGATAGAGACCGAACCGTTGGAGATTCATAAACCCATTACTTACCCAAACATCGGACCGCGCGAGAGCTATCTGATGCACCACGAAGAGCTGGAAAGTTTGGTGAAAAACTATCCTACTATCAAGCAGGCTCGCTTTTGGATGACTTTCGGAGAGCAATACCTTAACTATCTGGATGTCATTCAAAACTTGGGAATGTCGCGCATTGACGAGATTGAATACGAAGCTGAATTGGCAGACGGTTCGGGCAAGAAGGTGAAGGTGAACATTGTTCCACTGCAATTCTTGAAAGCCGTTTTGCCCAATCCACAAGACCTTGGCGAGAACTATGATGGCGAGACCAGCATTGGATGCCGCATTCGTGGCATAAAAGATGGCAAAGAACTTTCCTATTACGTTTACAACAACTGCAAGCATCAGGATGCCTACAAGGAAACAGGCATGCAGGGCGTGAGCTACACCACGGGTGTTCCAGCCATGATTGGCGCCATGATGTTCCTGAAAGGTCTTTGGAAGAAACCCGGCGTTTGGAATGTAGAAGACTTCGATCCAGACCCCTTCATGGAACAACTCAACAAGCAAGGCTTGCCTTGGCA
>CAKOVA010000121.1 GCA_934120735.1 uncultured Prevotella sp. | reverse complement strand
GCCCATGGTGGGAAACACTTATGATTCATCTGGTTGCCTATCATAAATAATTGTATGCTCAAAAATGCTTGATAACGTGCCCGCAGGATGGTAATTATCCCTGCCAATTTTGTCGTAAATATGGCACATGTACTTAAGTAGTATGTAGGTAGGGTGTTTCATTGATGAAAAAGGTAATAGGACTAAAGGATTGGTGTGAAAGTATGTGTGTGAAAAAAATAATCAAATCCCTTTCGTATGTTTTTGGGCATAGAAAGGAAAATAAATACCATTTGGGAAGACAAAGAGTAAATCAAACTTATGGTGTTTTAAATGTCCCTCTTGGAAATAAAATGATTCCATATATTGAACCAATTGGTGTTTCTCAAGAGACTATTATTAGCTATCTAACAGGGTCTCCTAGTGACATTACCTTTATTCATGGGAAAGCAGGGTGTGGTAAATCATATCTTATCCGACAAATTGAGGATAGAGTAGATGGGTGTAGAGTGCTTACTCCCACTAACTTAGCTCGTAGTGTATATAGAAGCGCGCAGACTTATCATTCCTTTTTTTGGGGAGCATTAGATGATATTAAAGAAGGGTATCAAGACCCCACAAAACTTCACCTTGGATATGAGGTTGGAGAGCGTGCACGTAATAATATCCTTAAAACAAGGTTGTTAGTCATAGATGAAATATCTATGGTGAGATCGGATGCCTTTGAGATGATGAATAGGATTTGCCAAGTTGTTAAAGGTAATGAAAAACAGCCATTTGGCGGGATCCCTATTGTTCTTGTTGGAGACTTATTTCAGCTTCCTCCTGTCGTAAATGATAAAGCAATTCTAGAGTATCTTGAACAGGAATATGGGGGCATCTATTTTTTTGATAGTCATGTGATTAAAGCATATCTCAATGAAATTAGACTTTTTGAGCTTACAAAGTCATACAGACAGAAAAATGATCCTAAGTATGTGGAGCTTCTAGATGCATTCAGAAAGCCCATGTCTCCTGAAGCAAAGGTAAGAATATTGTCCACAATTAACTCTCGTGTTGACAATAGTATTCCCAAGGATATTATCACACTAGCCTCTTCAAATGAAGAGGTAAGGGAAATAAATAGAATGAAATTAGACTATTTGAATGGGAGAGTTGAGAAGTCTGTAGCTCAACTCTCTGTGTTGTCACTAGATAGAAAACGACATATCTCTTTCGCTTTTGATCAATTAGATAAAATAGAAGGAATTTATCAGATTGAGATTCCTTCACAATTTGAGCCCATATTTGAATATAAAGAAGGAGCAAGAGTGATGCTTACGACATCAAATAAAAAGTCTGGCTATTCTAATGGAGATTTTGGCGTAATTGATAAGATGGATAAAGGTAGAGCATTTATTACCTTAGATAAAAGTTCAAATACTATTATTATCCCTGAGTATGAAAGTCAAGTTGTTCATTACAGGTATGAAATGAAATATGATAGGAATACCCATAAACTAACAAGAAATGAGCCTTACCTACAGAAAACAGTGCAGTTCCCACTAAAGTTAGGCTATGCTTTTACAATACATAAGTCACAAGGTCAAACCTATGATGCTGTGTTATTAGATCTGACGAGTCATATTTTTGCTCCTGGACAACTTTATGTTGCCCTAAGTCGAGTAAAGTCGTTAGAAGGTCTATACCTTACGAAGCCTGTGTTATATAGTGATATTATTTCAGATGAAAGCATATTTGAATTTCTCTATAAGTTGCGCTCAAGAGGTTTAACTACTTGTAATAAAACAATGCAAGATGTGCTTCCCGAGAGTAAATATTTTACAGAGATAAAGGAAAAGGTACAAGTGCTTACAGAGTGCGAAGTGGATGCAAATACCCGTCATTGTGCGATGCGCATACTAAATGGCTTTTGGAACCTATATGATGCAGGAGTTTATTCTTATGCAAAGGACGAGTTGCTAAAACTAATTGATTTATTTGAGAGTAGTTATGATACTACTATGTTTTATGATGCTAAGAGCAATCTATTAGAAGCAATGCAAAATGATTTAGATCTCATAGTGGCTCTTGATCAAGTCTTTGAAGTGTACAAGAAGGTTTGTTCTGTCTCATCAAAGAACAAGCAATTAAGTGAAAATCATGTGCTAACCTCTACGCTGTTTTAGAAGTATTCTTAGATGACAGTAGGGCAATGAGGAGAGCAGAGTGTCGCCAAAAGAGTAAAGCCAGATGAGTAACAATTTAGAGACAATAGGGCAAAAAGATATCTATCATTTGAGTTTTCCTGAAGCCAAGAGTGTAGTGGTTTGTGGGGATATTCATGGAGACTTTAATGGGGTGATAGGTAAGCTATGTTTGCAGTATCAATTGGAGAACACGCTTCTAATTGTTGCTGGAGACTGTGGCTTTGGATTCAATGAAGTAGGCTACTATAAGGAAGTGGCTAGGCGTCATCGCAAGCGACTGAATGATAGCAATAATTGGGTCGTTTTTGTACGAGGTAATCACGACAATCCAGCTTACTTTGATGGAAAGGCCATCAACCACAAGCGATTTATCGCTGTGCCAGACTACTCTATTATTCAGGCGGCTGGACTTACGATCCTATGTGTAGGAGGTGCCATCTCTATAGATAGACAGTACAGAATAAAGGTATGGCAGCAAAATAAGGGGCGTTTCCCCGCACCAAGTGATCAAGACCCGTTAGAGCCTAACTATTATTGGGAAAATGAATCTCCTATCCTAGATACTGAAAAGCTCGCGGTAATAGGAGAACAATTTAAAGTAGATGCCGTCATTACCCATACAGCTCCCT
>CAKOVA010000120.1 GCA_934120735.1 uncultured Prevotella sp. | reverse complement strand
AGCTGACAAAGGTAGGTTATGGAGAGCTTTTGATCTCTCACTTTGGCGTGTTCAAGCTGTCTCACGGCTGCAAATCGGTCTTTTTTTTTTAGATCAATATGGTAGCGATTCAGGACCTCTTCGAGTAGTGTCTTGTTGACTAAGGCTTTGCTCTCAGCCTGGAAAAGGGCTGCTTTGAGGCGAGCGTTTTCGCGCTTGAGTTCTGCATACTCTGGATCTACGTCTTTGTTCTTGTTTGTCTTGCTCATAGTGCTACTGCTGCTTTGGTTGGGTAACTCTACTCCAAAGGTACGCAACCAATTTCGAATGGTGCGTGTGGTAATGCCGTAGCGCTGGCTGGTCGTGGCGATGCTCTCGCCAGTGGCTAGGAGGTCATCAATGACTCTCCACTTGAAATCTAGGGGATATCCCTTTCGTCCTCGGTTACTTTTTTCTTCTTTCATAGTTGTTGGGGTTGGCTTCCCAACTGTGTACTATTTCAGGAGAGGACAGATTTCAGATTTCCCACGTGGATATTCGAAAATAGAGACTAGAGGTTAGAGATTAGAGGTTAGAGATCGGAGTAATCAGAGCTATCGGAGAAGTCGGAGTGAATCGGAGAAGTCGGAGTGAATCGGAGTGCTAGTGCCTCTAGTGCCACTAGTAGCACTAGTGCAATCCGTGAGTCTAGCCAACAGCCAACAGCTAACAGCTAATTTCTCAGGGGTGACTCATCATCTATAATGAGCTCATCTACCTCTCCACGCCTCTCTTGTCGCTCATGTGTAGCTCCTGACAGAGCAATTACGAGACTGTTGCAAAAGTCAACAGTCTCATTATAATGCGTCAGCCCTGCGGGCGTGCTTGTTGGTTAGCCATATTTTCCTAACTTTGTAGTCAAGACGCACATTGCGTTAGTTACATCATATCTCAACAACCTATGCAGTACCACTTACACGCTTCGCTACGCGGATGTCTGCTCTCGGGCTTACTCCTCCTGCTCGCTACAAGCTGGCTAGAGGCTACCCCCTCAGCGACTCTCGCTCCAGACACAATCATCGAGCGGGATGACTACAAACTCATTATAGAGGCTGATAAGGATCAGACGGACGTGACCCTTGTCGACTACAACGAGCGGCACCGTGTGCGTCGTATGGAGACGACTGCATTTTCAATGGAGCGTGAGTTGCGTCAGGTACTCTCGGGACTGGGGGGAACATTTGGGCTCTACGATGACAACAGCTTTCGCTGGGGTACGATACGGCTCTTCCCGAAGCTCTACTTCGGCTCGACGATGATGCTGGGCGATGCTTTCGCACACGCTGCTACCCCCTGCTTCAACCACTATATGGTAGCTCCGATAGGGTATAGGTACTATATCAAGGGACGCTACTTCGTCGGCTTTGACTTTGCCCTGGAGGGACGCAGTTACAGTCTGCGTGATGGCTATTACTTCACGCCTAGTCGGGAGCGCAACGAGCTACACCAGAGCCACTACGACGAGACGACGATGGGGCTACGCCAGAGCAAGCTGGTGACACGATATATATCGCTCCCGATTACGCTGGGAATGCGCCCTGTGATGAGTAGTCGCATGCGCATCGGCATCGAGGTAATCCCTCAGATTAAGTACAAGGAGTATGTGATGCACAAGCAGTATGGTGACCGTCATAAGGAGCGCACCAAGACAGAGGCGACGCCCCCGCTGTCGATGACTTATGGTGCATTTGTAGACTTTAGACCTATCGGTCTCTACCTGCATTACACGCCTCAGTCGCTACTTCTCGTCAAAGACGCTATGAGCGGGTACAACAACAAGGGCCTCCTCACGGCTGGACTCAGTATCACTTTCTAATCGTATCGTCACTATGTACTCAAGAGTTTACACATTACCCTTATTTGCGCTGGTCACTCTACTGCTCTCTACGCTAGGAGCTACGGGGCAGACGGTGGCAACATGCGATACGATTGACCTCGCCGACCGCACGGTCTATGTGATGCGAGGTGAGAAAGATACTCAGATAGAGGTGGCGCACCGACTTCCAGAAGGTCAGGAGCAAAACGTGCCACTCTATATAGATAAGGTATGGACGAGGGGTGGTCGCCAGTCAGCGTGGAACCGCTCTCGTGTCAGCGCTGTACACAAGCAAGATGGCAAAGCAATCGTCTACAAGACTCTGGTGGGGGATGTCTCTTATCACTTCGTCGGTTCCCTTGGCTGGAACCTTTTCACCGCACCCGACTGGAGTGGCAAGCAACGCTTCTGGGGCTCTATGCGCTACGAATTTGGAGTTTACGGTATTCTTCAGATCGGGCGTAGCCCGTGGGCATTCAACGTAGGTACATCGTTCGTGAGGAGTACCTTCGCCTTTGACAAGAAGTATGCGCTACAGCGTGACGATGAGGGGCTGACTACCTTCAAGCAGGAGCCTACGGGCGTGGGTTATGCACGTACGCAACTGGATATCCTCTCCATTGAGATGCCCGTAGGTCTCTCACTCTCCTGGGGCGAGACGAACGCCTGGAGTTCGCTGGCTGTGGTTCCTAAGATTGTCTGCCTGCAAAAGTCTCGCACCCGCTCACTCGATGAGCGCGTCAGCACGCTCGTGGACAATGATCTCAATGTGCGTCCCTTCGGACTAGACTTACGAGGTGAGATTGGGTACGGCTACTTCGGACTCTTCGGACGTGTTAGTCTGTTTAGCACGATTCCCTCATCATTGGCCGATGTGAACACGAGAGACTATTCGGTGGGAATAGTGGCTCGCTTCTAGTGGTGGCGAGAGGGTGAGTGGTCGGTCACTCATCTGGTTTGGTGGTACACCGACGCTCTCTGGCAC
>CAKOVA010000119.1 GCA_934120735.1 uncultured Prevotella sp. | reverse complement strand
ACTCCTTTCCCGAACCGGCTGTATCCTTGCGCCTGAATTGCACAAGGCACAAAGGTTCCTCCGATTCCATATTATATATCAGAGCCCATTTCCCGTTTGCCAGGTCGTAGATACTTGTCAGGTAAACGGTTACATTCGACTTAGCAAGTGCAAATGGTCCGCCGCAGGAAGCGATCCACTTCTCAATCTGCGGCTTTAATTTGTCAAGCATAATATCTCTTGACGGCGCAATCAAATACAGATTTTTGGTGATCGATTTCAGTTTGTCACACTTATCGTTAAACTCCGACTGACGGTGATTACCGCAGTCAACCTCGTAATAATCAATCACGCCGTCCCCACAGCATACGATATCCGGAATGCACCGTTTTCCGCCGTCCAGATTGATCGTATTTGCCCTGCGGTGTGTTGACACCGATTTGTATTTCTTGGTGTCCTTTAATATTCTCGAAGCGTCCTTGATTGAATATCCGTGCCTGAGATTGTCGTGTTCACGGATGAGGGCGCGCATTTCAGACTCAACGGGAGTTTTCCCGTACTTTTCAACATAGATCTGTGCGCCGAGCTGTGTCAGTTCAACGCCGAGAAACCATCTGCTGCCGGTTTTGATTTTTTCGGCTGTAATAAGCCCGGATGCCAGCATACCGTTATGCGCATTGTATATTGCAGAATCGCTCGTTTTCTTTTCGGCACACCGGACGATTTCCGCTCTTATTTCCGGGTATTCCGTCAGGCCTTTTGAACCGAGAACATCAAGATACTGCCACATCAGTTCCGTCATTGCCTTTTTGATTTCCTCTATATCCACAACCTTAAAATTCTGCCCTCCCGGCACCACTGTTTTAGACTTACTCACCGTATCAACTTCCTTGGTAAGATTCGTCGTCATATCCACGATTTTCTCACCGCTTTCCAGTGCCTCCGTCTGAGCAAGTGCCGGCCGGGCGTCCTCGACCGTGGAATCCGTATCTACCAGATATGCCGCCGTACGGTCATTATCCGGGTCGGCCGGAGTTTTCCCCGAAAAGATCTCTGCCGCATTGTCAAGCATAACCTTAAGCTGCGTCACCTGGTCGGTAAGTCCGGCGATCACCGTGTTTTTGTCCATAAGCTTCTTTTTCATCATATCGTAGATTTCTCTTGACTTCTGCTGATTCTGCTTGTGAGCCTTCCGCGCTCGGTCAAGCAGTTCTTCAAGCGTCATCGTTTGCAGATCCTTGGCCGTAATGTTGCTGTACGCCAGTTCGTTTTCAAGGACTTTGGCACAGAACGCACGAAATCCGGATATGATTCGCTGCGTGTCGTCCGTCGCCTCACGGATATATTTATCCATTCCCTTGATTTGCTCATCTTTCGCTTCAATCTGACTTTTCAGGCGCATGATAATCAGTTCAAGCTCCCGTACGCTTTTCGCCATTCGTTCACCTCGCCCTACTTTGTTTTCAGATACGCCGAGGCATCCTTTTCAATCGCTCTGTCACTTAAATTCCATTCCCTGATAAAGGTGCTGTCTGCCTTTGCCCTATCACAAAGATTCGCCATATCGGAGCGTATCACATCAAATGCCGCCAAAGACTTTTCCCGCCAGACAAGCGCCGTATTGACGCTGTCTGCGTTACCGGTTTTCAGTCCCTCAATGATTTTTTGCAGATAAACGGCAATATCATTGGAAAGCAAAGTTTCCATAGACTGCTGCAAAACGATCTGTTCATCGCCGAGTTCCATCGCCGTTATCTTTGGTATCATTACATCCAGACGGTCGTCCAAAATAGTAGAATACTGTGTGGCTGCTTCCATTTCCGTAACATCCTCATTTGCAAGATGAATGTCCACAACAGTAATATCCACCACAAGCTCCTCGATTGCCTTATACTGTTTTAAAAGCGTTCTGTAATCATCCCGAACCGCCAGGTATTCAAAAGACAACACGATAGGCTGCCTGATGCCGTTTTCGTCGATATAATAATCCGAAACGAGCATGGAAAAAAGGACAAATACAAAGTATGAGCACAGGACGCCAAGAAAAATACGACGCCGATTCTTTTTGAAAAAGCGCTTGATTTTATCTTTCTTTGTAAGGGGCACATTTTCTTCCTGCTTTTGCGGAGCGACCGGCGTAATGTCTACCGTTTCGATATTCCATTCTTTTCGCATAGCCGCCTCCCGTTACGCATTTTCGTCGAACACACAGTTAAAGAGGTACTCCACATCCTGCGGAACGATCTCGGCAACCGATTCCATATAATCAAGTCTTGCCGAGCAGTTTTCACAAATAACGAACCTGGACATTTCCCGTGTTTGCAAGGCTCCGGCAATGTACACCTGAGATGACTTGCGTAAATGTTTCAGATCCTCGTCCGCCTGTGAGCCAAAGGACTTGACCCACGGATAATCCGACTTAATCACGCCGTCATGTTCCTTCACCCGGTATTTCCGATTAATTGCAATCTGATATTGCGTGAGAGATACGCCGCTGCCGCTTTCCCTGCCGATTACATCGGTACACACCGCTCCGATCACGCTCAGGTTATTAGCAAACTCCGCAAGAGCCAGCGCTTCGTATTTGCCCTCAAGACATACAGGTTTTCCGTAGGATATCACCTCGGTAACCAAGGATTCACATTCGGTGATCACGCCGCAATTTTCACAGCGAAATTTCTTCGGAACCATCTTTGTCGTCACCATACCGCGCACCATAAGAAAACGACCTATCTGCAAAGCCTTGAAATACTCCTTGGCTTCCTGTTCGGTCAGTCCGTAGACATTGACATGCGGATAGTCTATTCTGCCGTTGCGCCGTACTGTTTTCATTACAAATGCCATGCGGTAGTTCTGGTGTTCCTCATTGAAAAAGACAACCGGCACTTTTGAAACCTCACCCACAAGGGTAATTGAATTTTCTCTTGCCATAATAAAAACACCTTCCTTTATTGAAAATCTGCCCTTACCGCAGTCAGTACGGTA
>CAKOVA010000118.1 GCA_934120735.1 uncultured Prevotella sp. | reverse complement strand
GGTCTATATTGATACCCGCTGATGCCGGAAAAATAATGTTACCTGCATAATCAGCTAATCCGAGGTCGAAATAGACACCATTACCGTCATCAATCGCTTCGGTATCATCTGTTAGAAATACTCTGTTCCACCAGTTTCCGTCAGTATTTTTGCATTCTTCCCTTATAATATCACTTCCCGCTCTGATATTCCCGACCTGTATAGCAGGCCGGCATACCCATTCCACAAGCTGGTCCGGTGTCGTAGGTGCCTCGGTCGGTGCTTCTGTCGGTGGATCCGTCGGTTTTTCAGTTGGTTTCTCGGTTGCTTTTTCAGTTGTTGGTTCTTCTGTCTTCTGCTCTGTTGTGACAGGTTCCGTGGCTTCATTCGTCTCTTCTACCAATTCCGTTGTTTCATCTGCATATGCTTCCTTACTCACAGGTTTATCCGAATCAGACGATTTAATTATGTTGCACACAATCAATGTTGCTGCAGCAATCACGGCTGCTGTTATACATCCTAATGACACCCTTATAATATTTTTTAGTTTATATGTATCGTCATGCAGAAATTTCAAATCATTCCCGCAGATGCAGCATGTATCTGCATCATGTCGCTGCACTGTACCGCAATGCGGACATACAATCCGGGTTTTACGAAAAATATTTTTAAATGCATTCTTGAACGTTTCTTTAGTCATGGTTGTATCCTCCTTTTTGATGTTTGATATTATATATACATTACATATTAATAAATGAGTATGTCAAAACAAATGCCGCAAATACTATAAAAATCACTGAGAGAACAACAAACGGAATATTTATTTTTTTCTTTGGTTTATCATATTTTTCATGAAAAGAAACTTCTTCACTCAGTTCTTCCTGACTGATTTCTACTCCCGGATATCCTAAAACTCCCTGATTCAGAATAAGAATAACATCCGGCATATTAGTGATTATGGGAATAAAATCTTCCGGACACATCCTTACCAGAGAATCTGCACTATGTGCATAGGCACTATTGGTATACACCAACATCATAAAAATCGGTCCTCTGTTTACGTCGTAATTATTCTTTAATCCTACTTTACATGATTCTTTCAATGATACCCTGCCTCCAGGCTTGAACTCCAGAATATCTTTATTAATGAGAAAAAACATAGGTGTAAAATGTAATGTGTGAACAATTAAACCTTTAGTCGTTTCAAGAATTTTTTTTGATTTCTTTGTCTGCTTTCCATCTCGTACCACTTCATATTTGACTATTAATTTTTCCATTATATCGACAAACCGCTTATCGATTTCATCCTCTGTCATACTTTATATCCTTCCTTGCGCAATACATTGATTCATATAATTTTCCGCTTGTAAAATAGTTATATGACCTGCATCCTCCGCCACAGTATTTTCCGTATGTACATTGCGCACATTTGCCGGTCAGCATTTCTGCATTGAATTTTCTGTTATATGTAAACGAATCAGGCGATTCCCATATTTCTTTCAAAGTACTATGCCTTAAATCACCCTCTACAAACCTGTATCTGCCACGCTTTAATGTTCTTGGTCATCAGATATTCATGATTCAATGCCAAGTGTATGTATCTTATCTATCAGGGATGCTGTAAATATATAACCGTTTGTTATAATCGCAACTCTTATTCCGTGGTTTATCAGGCTATTAACTATGTCATACCAATCCGGTCTCAGAAATACTTCTCCGCCAATCAGAGATACTCTCCTGCATCCCAGACCGGCCAGCTGCCTTATTACATCCATGCATTCCATTGTCGTTAATTCTTCCGGTCTTGCTTTTCCTCCGCCGGATCCGCAATACTTACATTCAAAACAGCATTTCAAAGTTATTTCCCAGACACATGACTTAAGTGTGAAATTCAAATTTTTCATCTCCAAATATTATTATGTCACCATCGGACAACGGTCTGATATCTTCATGATTAAGTTTCTTTCCATTCAGGTATGTTCCATTCGTCGAATTATTGTCTCTGATACACAGTAGTTCGCCATAAAAAACAATACATGCATGGATTCTGGAAACCATTATATTATGTCGTATACAACAATTTGTTTTATCCGGTGCCCTTCCTATGAAATACGGTGTTTTCGTAATCTTATATTGCTGTCCGTCTGAATTGCTGATCAGATACCCCAAATCACCGGTTTCATTTACATCAAAACTGTATGGATACGGCCTGTCTAATTTATATAATATGTCTGTCTCTCCGGGTGCGGCATATACTGTTGTTGTTTCGTATTGCAATGTTTCCTCCATTTTCAAAGCCTCCGGCAAAACCGGAGGCTTTACTTTTTACTGAAAATTCTTTTTCAACTCTTCAAAGCTGATTTCTCCGGATAAATCCTGTATCTGAATGCTTCCCGGCTTTCAACCCTTATTCCCATACCATCTTTAGTTACCGCTTTGCAACAGCTTCCGTATTTTGCAACGTTCCTTACTGTAATTTTTTCTTATTCACATTCACATCAATTATAAGCAATATAATAAGAGCAACCGGTATTGCAATTCTTGTAAACTGCAATGCCTTAATACCAAATCCGGCGTATCCGGCGATTACCTCATCAACCTGAGCTAATTTGATAGTCCACGAGAAGCTTGGTATAACTGAAATCAGTCCGTATGCAAGTGCGCCGCCATATTGCTTTCTCCATACTCCTACTATTGTCAGTATTGACATTCCTGCCAACAATGTATATGCAATTATAAACATATACTGTTCCCATCCGTACTCATCTAACAGCCAGTACAAATTGGTAAAGCTTTCAATCCACATTGATGCCTGCAATGGTCTGCACCATGGTGCTATTACCTGCAAAAATACAAAAACACTCACAGCAGCAGAAATTAATATTACAAATACATTTACTATAACTTTCATATTTGCAGCATTATTTTCTGTTCTTATTGGCATTACCGGACTGCTGCCGACTATTTTCTGTGGTTTGCCGCATTTAGAGCAGAATCCTG
>CAKOVA010000117.1 GCA_934120735.1 uncultured Prevotella sp. | reverse complement strand
TAAAGTGGAAATTGCACAAACAATGAACATCAAGGCTTATAATAAAAACTAAGCATCAGCTCTCTTCCTCGAATGTTTTGATTGCTAAAGCTGCTTGAAAGAGTGTTGTTGATTCCATAGCTATAGTTTTTATGATTAAAGACATTATTCCAAGCAAGACTTAAGTCGAAGTGTTTGGCTTTAAATATCAAAGTAATATCTTGAAAGAACATATCCTTAAACTTTTTCTGTGCAACCTCGTTATGATAATATTCTGTCAAAGCTTCCAGACTCAAAATCTTACAAAGGGGCATTCTAAGACTTCCCTCATGCTTCCAACTATTTAGGTTAGACGTTTTTCCGAAGGCTGGCATCTTCATCTGATGAAAGCCATAAGTAAGTTTATAAGTTACATCTACACCCTTTATTAAACCTATGTCAAGGTCAGAGGTTATTTTTAAGTTCTTTGTGTCGTAAGGCATTCGTTGCCTATTCTGTACCATATAACTATTCATGGCATTATATAAAGCCTTTACATTTAGCTTTCCTTTTAAGAAGCCTATGCCCTGTGAACCCATTAGGAACATACTCCAGCTATTGTACTTTGTGCTTTCTGGAGTTAATGACTCTATTATATAGTTGCCCACATAATTTTGGGTTGGTGTATAAGGAGAGGTTCCAAACGACCTTGTTATGCGTAACCGTATAGAAGATCCTTTCAGAGCATCACTATAAACGGCTCCAACTCCTAAACTTTTCTCTTTGCTTAAATTATAGTATGACAGTCCTTTACTCATATATTGATAATCTTGCAAGACCAATGTGGGATAAAATTGGGCAACATTTATTTGCATTGAATTGATGGATGCATCAGCAGAAAAAGTGCATGTTGCTGTGGCTTTCCACCTTATGCGGAGGTTAGGAGAAAGTAAATATTTAGAATCACCATTATCTAAACTATACTTATAATGGTTGTAGGACATGTCACCTGATAACATAAAGTCTAAGTCTCTCACAATATATTCTACGCTTGGTGTGGCATAGAATCTTGCAAAGGTAAAATTACTTTTACCCATAAGCAGTCCTATACTATCGGGAACTCCTATTAAATCAGAAGCAAAGCGGTGTTCTCCAGCATTAACTCCTATTTGTCCTGATAGAATAAATCTACCTATTCTAAAACTACCTCTCACATCCGTATCAGTTTCATAGTAATGTTGATTCATAGATTGCACCAACGAATCAACATACAGCTGTTGCGGACGTACATCCATTATATTCTTTGATTGCAGGGTAACAAGACGTTTGCCATATCTCTTCATTATACTGAAATTATCTTTCAATGTATAAATCGGAAGATTACCCATCATCTTATGGGGATTGGTTCCCTGCTCATTCAACCATTGTTTGTTCCAAGAGAAGTCACCAGAAAGCTCATTTTTAAGATAGTGGTTTTTAGCGTTATTCTCATATTTTATCTTTGCAAAGAGATCATTACTTTTCTCCAAATACTGTTTTCTGTTTTCTATAGTCTTTATACCTTTATTCGAATAAAAGTCTGAATGGCGCAAAGAAGTAGCCTCATTGCGGTCATTGGCAAATGTAACCTGCACACTTACCTGAGAATTTTCGTCTATACGCTGTAGTGCATTCAAACTAACGGCATGTGAGCGGTTAAAAAATGAACGTCCTTTGAGTAACAAAAGCGATGGTGAAGGAAGGGTAATCATAGCTGTTAAAGGACTTTGTAGCTCATCAAAACTTAATAGTTTGTCCGTTTCTTTCCTTATATTCTTACCTATATTATTTGTCTTATAGGTGAGAATTGCTTGAAAAGAAGGCTTCAGGCGCATGGCAAAGGTTTCAAAATTCCACAATCCTCCATGACTCTTTAGACCAACACCACCGCTATAGGTCGTCATCCAGTGCGCCTTGGCTCCTTGTTTCATTCTAATATTGATAGCGTTATCGTCAGAGTAGGTAAAATCATCTAACACACGAATTGGTTGATGATGCTTCATTACTTCTACTGTTGCCACATCATCTTGAGGCAATGACTTAGTCGCCAAGCCATATTTCCCTCCCATCAGATTCATACCTTCTATATAGAAGTTGCTGATAGACTTACCCTCGTATTGTATCTCGCCATTCTCTTTATTCACAGCAAAGCCAGGGACATGTGCAAGAACATCACCTAATGTTCGGTCTCCTGCCTTTTTATAGGTTGTTAGTAGATATTGAATGGTATCGCCTTTTATCTTAATTGGTTTTGCTTTTACTGTTATCTCGGATAGCGTTTTAATATCTTCCTCTAATGTAATATGCTGTGCCGGCATATCCATTGATACCTTCAGCTCCTGTTTTTTATAGCTTATTGCTGAAATTGATAGGATATTACCTTCTTGTGCTGTGATAGCAAACTTTCCCTTAGCATCTGTCTGACAAAAGTGTAATGTCTTTTTTGTGATTGCATCTACAGTCTTGATAATGGCTGCAGACACAGGGTGTCCTCCCACGTCAGTAACAACACCTTCCACTATCCTCTGTGCACATATTGACTGTACAAGTAGGATAAGTAAACATAAGGTAATATATTTCTTCATCTGTAATATCTTATTCTAATTCCATTTTGGGAATAATGGTTATATTCTTTGGGTAGATAGTAGGGTCAGAAACCTTTTTTAAGTAAGCCCCCCGATCTATATCTTTATATTTCTTCCCCCAAAAATTATAAAACTTTACAGGAGACAGCTGTTCGCTTTTTATATTGCTTGCAATTATGTCTAAGAAGCCATCGCAATGCGCACTCAAAATTAATCCAGGTAGTCCACCTAATTTCCACGGACCGAGCGGTAAAGGAATCTCCTCACTGAACCACACCTTCCAGTCTCGTCCACGGAAATGTGTAGTCGCCATCGTGCAATTAAAGCCTATGACATTTCGTGTACTGTCTTCGTGAATAGCCCATTCTATTGTGGGTATGTCCCCTGTTATCTTATAATAAGAGTCCCAGACCTGTGTATAAGTTGTTATTTTTCCTTTTTCAAGATTTCTATATAGATAATCACCATGACCAGGACTTTCTACCTTATGGGTAGTCTTATTATTATTTCGAGCTGCTTTTATCTTTTCATTAATTATCGCCAAAGCTGTTTCAGGGTTACTACCTAAGGAATCGAATCGTAAAGAATGATAACTAAAGTA
>CAKOVA010000116.1 GCA_934120735.1 uncultured Prevotella sp. | reverse complement strand
TAGTACTGAAGAAAATTATTCCATGTTGAAAACATTAGTAGAAAATACGGATGTTAAAAGCTTACCCAGTATTTGTGACATATTGGTAACTATAAAATCGGCATACGGTTTGACAGATAGGTCTCAAGATAGCACAGAACAATATGTTTCCAAGACTCGTCTTCGTGAATTAGAGGCCGCTTTAATGGCCAAAATCAAGAAAATATCTGAAACAACCTGTCTGTTAAATTGCATGGCGTTTGACGATATTAGCGAGTTTTGGGCTTATATGGACAGCGAATCGTTAAATCAGTATATCTCAATTCAATTAAAAGACACAATAAATATTCCTAAATATCTAGTTTCGCATGTCCGCACATGGCATAAAGGAAAAACGAAGGGGTGGTATTTTGAAGAAGCTTCTTTATCACAATTTATTGATATCGAGGATGCTTACACAAAAACGATAAGTCTAAAAAATACAGCAGACTTTTCTGCATTGCCATATGGCACCAAACAGCTTGCCGTTGCTTTTTGCATTTGGCATGATCAGGGAAAAAAGAATACTCATACTATTTCAGAACCACTTGTAGATACCGCGATGCTCGATTGGGAAAAACAAGTGTAATACAATCACCGCGCCACTTGCGCCGCAATAGACCATGAAGAAATGCCCCTCTGAAATCGTCGATTTCAGAGGGATTGAGGGACAAATGTAATTATATGATTTCAAAAACGCAGGACATATCAATGGTTTGCTGGTTGTCGGCAAGCAGCCCCTTTTTCCAGTGTATTTTACCAGATACCCAGTCCTCTTTCCAATCCTGATTTGGGGAACAGGGCAACCAAACAAAATAACTGGCATAGTTTCCCCGTAAATTTCTGAGCGGTATTGTTACCAGCTCAATCGCGTGCTCGAACTATGCCCCCATATAATGGATTGCGTTAAGCAATTTCTTGTTCAATTAGCTCCTAAGTTATTTGCCGCTGCAACCTAGCTAACATTTAGCACGGTTGCAGCGCCCCTCTAACCCGTGTCAAATAATCGCCACAATACACGGCTAACACAGAAAATGTCTAGAAAGATATTTTAATTATGGTTGGGAGCCCGTATATCGAACTTTTATTCTTCACAATCGCATGTATATTCAAATTCATCTTGTTTTGTAAAAACAGGAGCAATTAAAGTCTGAATATCATCTAATTTAAGACATTCTTTTGAATTAAGTTGCTTTTTTAATATTTCACAAGATAATAGTGAGTCCAATAACGCATTATCTAGCTCACAAAACTGAACCCCACAGCTCAACTTTTCAAAACACTCCAACATAAGTAAGTCAAGATAAAAATGAAGATGCTCGCCTAAATATCGGATATTGCGAGGGACAACGCCAGAGTGAACCAAAGCATTTCTCGTTCTGTAAATCCTGGACAGATGCCACTCTACCCGCTTTCTATACTTTTCACTCGTATTGAGTAGCGTCTTTTTTTCTTTTGCTGCATCGCTAAGTGTATGTATTCTATGCCTTAGTACTGGATAAGACGACAATTCCTTGCAACAATCATCACGCAAGTCACTATATTCTTCCAAGAAAATGAAAGCTACTATTTTCTCAATATCAGAACCTCCAACAGTAATTTTTGAAAGAAGTTTTTCGTATGGCTCTTGTTGTAAAGCGGCTTTCAACTTTTTAGAGAAATCAGTAATTAAAGACTTAAAATACTTGAGCTGCAAAATTGGAAGAATAGTACCAGCAACTTGTTCAAGATCATTATTCCCGATTGATTTTAATGATAATACTTCTAATGCTGACCAAAGGCTTAAAAAGCCCCCACTATAATCTGGGCTCTTGAGTGAGTTATTGTGTAAATCAATAGCTTTGGTAAGGCGAGGCAATGAGCATCTCGCATGTTTGATTAGCTTTATTATTAACTTTTCGGCATATTTACTAGCTTCTTCGATTTGCATGCCTTCTATTACACTATATTCACTATCGCCAAATGAGACAAATGCTGGTATGCTAGTTGGTTCTTCAATTACCATTGCCACATTATGAAATTTCGGTGCAATTTTATTGCCAACTGCAGTGAAAAAGCTAAGGAATAAGTTAATTCTCTCAAAGGCTATGCGCGAGGCGTTATTATCATCCAAAGCTTTGATATCATTAAAATGGAAAATCACATAGCCATCATCATGTTTGTACTTTTTATAATTACCATCATCCTCAAAAATAATACCAATTCGATCTGAGAGAAGTTCTTTAAACGCGGTTATTCTCTCTTCAGCAGTCATATATACCTTATATACTCTCTTTTTGCAGTCGAACCTATCAACAAACAAGTCGATAGAAGGAACATCCGTTTTTAGCAGGCACTTTTTGTTATAATGGAAAATATATTGCGAGCTATATCCTCTGCTTATCAATTCGGGAACTAAACATTTTAATATCTGCTCAATACGGTCTTTCTGATTGTTTTGCTTCACAATCCATTTCGTGTACTCACAGCACCACGCAAAATACTTGGTTTCTCCAAATGCATGGAGAAGATACTCCGCCAAAGTTATTTTTGCTTTTTCTGGCAATAACCGAAATGCATTTTGTGCTTTGACAATGTTATCTTTTCCCCAGTATTTGTTTATCACCGGATCCTTTGCCAATGTATCATTCAATTCTTCTAAAACAACTGAGAGATATTTATTGTCAATCTCTGTATTGTTGTAGATAGATACATATTCGGCCAGCAAAGAATGTGTATTTAGCACGGGTGCTTTGTATAAATCAATCGAGAAGTTGAATAGCATTTCATCTAACCGTTGAGCAAAATAGAGGAGGCCATCTAAATCTCCATTTGTGTTATCCCATCTGGGCGATGACAATTTCATATATTTCTCAACCTCCTATACTGTCAATGTATTTTATCATACATTTCTGAAAAGTTCTACCTAAACCGAATAAGGGGCAGCGTTCTTTGAAATTGGCGTGCCGCAACCAATCGCTCCGCTGCTGTTATTTATGCCAAAATGAAGTGGATTACTACTCCCGAAGCGCCTCAGATTGAAAAAGGATTCTAAACTAAAAACAGAGTGTCCATTACAGGATACTCAAATCCTATAATAACACTCTGCATGGTCCGAGTGGAGGGGCTCGAACCCCCGACCTGATGGTCCCAAAAGGTGCAATAATACTTTTTCTGCTTATTTATAGCAATTTTTAGCCGCTTTTGTTCCGTTAAAGTTACTCTTTGGTGCTCTTAATTCCGCTGTTTCCGTGTGCTCCGACGTTGTCTGTGGTAATCTATGTGGTCAAAA
>CAKOVA010000115.1 GCA_934120735.1 uncultured Prevotella sp. | reverse complement strand
GCCGTTCGTTGTTTTGATTGTAGAAGTTGGGATAGCGCCCGTCAACGGCATCAAAGATGATGACATTGTCAAATTCCAGGCCTTTTGCCTTGTGAACGGTTGTCACGAAGATACGCTCTTGCAGCGTTTGACTGTTGCACAAGTCGGCCTCTTTCAACGTGTTTATTTCCGTGACGTAGGCCCACAGCTGCTCCAGCAACGATGGTGCCGCCGCTTGGTCAATGATATCATCCGTGAGAAACTGTGTGACATAATGCAACTTATCTTGCGGTTCCAACAGTTTTTCGTTACAAAGAAACGCATAGAAGCGTTGCATTTCCTGCACCAACACAGGCTCATCGCCAGGTTTTTCTCGCTGATACAGCCGCAGTTTGGCTGCATTGTATATGTCTAAATAGTTTTTTCGCAACACCTCTGCCCGCTTCTTGAACCGCGGATGACGTATCCATTCCAACTGAGAAGGCACCATGAGCTTGGCTTTTCCATAGCAGTGGCGCACCACATTGCACGTTGCATCAACGTCGGCATCGGCCAAATGGGCATTTTCGCCTTCCAGATGCAACACCGAGAGCAAGTGCTTGAGCTTGTACTCACGCAGGTTTGGCTCCAACAACCGAACGAGTTTGAGCGAATCCAGATAGCGTGGACACTGCTCTTTCAACGAGATGGTGGGCAGATAGCGTTGCAGATTGAAATCCAGAATATGATAATCGTAGTCGGCATTATGTCCCAACAGCATGCTGTCGCCCACATAATCCATGAACATCTGCAACCCTTCAGCGTGACTATGCAGCTCATGACGCTGCATTTCAGCAATCAATGGATTTTCAATCTCTCCCAGTTGTAGCGGGATGTCACGGTCGGTTTCCATAAAAACAACAAACGATGAGCCGGGAACCACTTTCCCTTGCCGCATCCTGACAGCTGCAATCTGCACGATGTCGTCCTCAAAAACGTTCAGTCCGGTGGTCTCTGTGTCGAATACCACAATATCCTGCTGCTCGTAACACTTTACAAATTCCTGCATATAACTGCTCTCTGGGTACGTCAGAAGGTCGGTTGGCAGCATCGCCCTGTCCAACAATCCCCGCACAAAGCCACGCGCCGCCGCATTACTCTCAAAGACATGCAGCCCCTTGAACAAGCGTGACCACCCGATGAAGTTGTGCTCGTTGGCCAAAACATTCAGGTGTGCCAGCAGCAACTTCACGCCCTGCGAGGCGAACAAATCATCTCCCGACACCTTAAAATGCGATAATGACAAGTCGTTCAACGCCCTACTCATCATTTCGGCATCGGCATTGGCACTCACGATGACCGCCGTTGTTTCCTTTGCATCTGCCGCTTGCAACCGATTCACCACATCCGCAACGTCACGATATTCCGAGTCAATGGTCACACTATCCATCACTTGCAACTCATCTCCTGTGCGCTGCGGAAGATAGTTGGTCGTTGGCAGCACGCTTTTGTCTATTCCCAGCTGATTTTCGGCATACACATTGAACACGTCAAGTAAATATTGAGGGGAACGATGGTTAACAAACAGCCGGTGAAAACGCCCCTCACAACGCTCCCCCAGGGCATCCAGCGTGCTCATCTTGGCACCCATGAACGAAAAGATGGCCTGCTGCTCGTCGCCAAGATATATCACAGTGTGGAAGTCGCTACTTGTAAATCCGTCGACAAGTGCCAGTTGCAACGGGTTGAGGTCTTGCACCTCGTCAACCTGTATCCAGTCATAACGCGTCAGCTCATGCTTGTCGTCGGCCCGCAACGCATCGTAGGTAAGCAACAACAAGTCCTCAAAATCCAGCAACTTGTTCTCTTTTTTGTATGCCATGTAATGCCGCGCCTGCTCCATCTTTTTCAGTAAGGCGCCAATATCACGCTGACTTCCCAGGTCGTATGCCTCGGTTTGGATGAGGTCCTCGTACACATCCGAATGCGTGAACACATCCAACATCGTTTCAGGTGTCATCTCCATTCGCTGCACTTGGCACAAGGTGCGCAACGCCGTCACGTCCCTTGCCGTCACACATTCAGGATGTAGGCGCAGTTTTTTGGGATGTTCATGCACCAATTGATGGATGAATCCCGCAAAATGAAACACCTCTATATATTCACTCTTCGCCCTATAATTCGCCTGCACCACATATTCATCCTCATCCCGATAGCGAGCCAGGATGCTGAAGGCATCTTCATCGTCAATAACCGAACTCTCGGCAGGCACCAAACTATTGTCGAACAAGAATTTGGAACAAAACCGATGCACGTTTCCCACATACACCTCTTCCACGCCTTCATCCGCAATATGCGCCTCAATTCGTTCTTTCATGCCACGGGCAGCGCGGTTGGTAAACGTCAAACACAGCATCTTATCGAACGGCATTCCTTGTTCGTGCGCCCTACGAATGCGCTCGGTGAGAATTTGCGTCTTGCCACATCCCGGCGGAGCCAGCACCAGATGATGTCCACCCCCGGCCTGTATCACCTTTTGTTGAAACTGGTCGGGCGTAAAAGTTGTCTGAATCCTATTCGTGTTCATGGTCTGCATGCTTATTGATTGACCATACAAATATATCATTTTTATTTGAGCTACCCCGCATTCTTCAAAAAAATACTATATTTGCAGTTGATTTGTAGACGATGAACGATCATCTACTCGCAACGAAAACCCAATTCAACATGATGAAAAATAAGAACAAAATACAGGCACACAGTGCCGTGATACTGGCCAACGTAATCTTTGGTTTGGGAGTACCCGTTACCAAACTCTTGCTCGACGAATGGGTGTCGCCCATGGGATACATGTTCACCCGATGCCTGGGTGCTGCGGTGATATTCTGGTTGATTAGTCTGTTCATGCCCAAAGAGCCTGTTGAACGCAAAGACTTACTAATCATTATGTTGGGTGGTCTGCTTGGATTCGTAGTTTCACAAACACTCACCGCCTGGGCTTTGGTATACACCACGCCCGTTTACTTCTCACTGATTGCCACACTGACGCCCGTCGCCACCATGCTGATGGCGGCTGCTTTCTTGAAAGAGACGCTCAATGGAAAGAAGACGATAGGCGTACTCATCGGTATTGCCGGTGCGCTATTGATGGTCTTCATGGGCTGGCAGAGCGGCTCGGGAACTAACGATGTGCTGGGCATCTTCCTCACCATTCTGAGTCTGCTCACCTGGGTCATCTATCTGTTGATTACCCGAAACGTTTCTCAGAAGTACTCGGCAGTGACTCAGATGAAGTGGATTTTCCTCATTTCGACCATCGCCGTTCTGCCATTTGCCGCCCCCGAATGGGGTCAGCAGAAACTTTTCTCTGCCGCATGGGCCTGGACAGGCGTAGCCGAAATGGCCTTCATCGTGCTGTTCGCCACCGTGATGGGCTACTTCGCCATACCGTTCGCCATGCGTTACCTACCCGCTACCACCGTGAGCATTTACAC
>CAKOVA010000114.1 GCA_934120735.1 uncultured Prevotella sp. | reverse complement strand
CGGGTGCTGTACTGTTCAATCTTGGTGCAAGACCTGTATCAAAAAAATCATCAAACACACTTGGTAACCATGAATTTTTGTTTCTTACTGGTACCATAATCATTTCCTCCTATTTTTATATTGTTTATTTTTATTTGCTCTTTCGAGTTCACTAACCATTGTTGCAAGGAGCGTACCAGTGAAGAAATTGTGCCATTATGACACATATTCCATTATTTAGCCCAAAAACCAAGTCATTATGTCAGCTGTTTGAGACTTTTTATCCAACTCAGTATCAGCGTTATTGACGTACAGATCAAGACTTTTCCATGCTCTTCACCCTCTGTGTTTGCTTCACTTTCATTCTGATAGGTACGCAATAACGCATACTGACTGGTCTACCCACTAGCATGCAAGGTGTCCAACGTTTCATGTGTTTCATTTCTCTAATAATGATTTTATCAAACCTTGGGCCTTTCGAACGATACACTTTGAAATCTTTGCAACGACCTTTTTTATCGATAATAAACTCCACAACCATGGTTCCCGTTAACGTAGAGTCGACCTTCATCAGCTTAGGAATCACCCTATCGCTCACAAATGCCATCAACGCTTTTTGTCCTCCGGGATAAACAGGCATCACCTCGGGATCGGCAAATATCTTTTTCGACGGTTCAACATACTTCGATGAGTCCACACTCTGTGCCGACATTCCCGCCCAAACAGCCATCATAAGCCAAAACAACAAAACACTTCTTCTCTTCATCATATTTATTCTTTAGTTTTGGAAACAGTATTTTTTTCATTCTCACGCTCCCTCTTAATCGTGATAGGAAAGCAAAATTTTACAGGCATAGCCTTGCCTTTGAACTTACCATGGGTCCACCTCCGCATCTTTTTCAGTCCGTTTAAAAATTAGGTATCAATCTCGGGAGCCACCGATTTTACCACTTTAAAACTGTCACAAGCGCCATTTTCCAGAACGACAAACGAGATCAACAACTTTCCTTCTGCCGAGCTTTTAAGACTGTCCAGCCCGGGAGCCACAGAATCTATCATCCATTTGCGCAAGGCGACTGTTCCACCAGGATAAACAGGTATGTCGTCAATGACAGACCAACATATGTTTCCATCTGGTCGTGGCAAGCTTTTCTTGTGACTTTGCGACCACGTCATCTGAAAAACAACGAAGCAAAACATAACCAACAAAATACCATATTTCTTCATATCTTATCTTTTTTAAACATTGTTCCATCCTTTCAAAAAGTACATCCGCACCGTCTATGACCGAGGAAACCAAAGACAGGTGCGAACTGTACTTCAGATTTGCATATAGCTTTCGCAGACAAAGATACAACTTCAGACTGCCCTTGTCAATAGATCGATAGACATTGACACACGCAGAAAACGCAAACATATGGCTTTCAGGTATTTAAAATACCGCCAACATCTCTTTTGACACATCAAAGAACGAATATGAATTGTTTTTTATATCTTTGCCATGAACAAAAAAGACCAAAACACAGCCGTATGCAAAAGATATTCGCGATGCTGCTTTTTACCACCCTTCTACTCGGCGCATGCAACCCGAGCAGCCAAAAAAGCGCCCTCCCCGCACCCGAGCAACAAGCCCGCACCTACATTGACAGCGCCCTGCAGTATATCGACCAGCACAACTTAAAGGCTGCCATGGTGCAACTGAAGCAAGCCGAGCGACTGGTTCCCACGCTCGACAGTGCCAAAACCATCTTCCATATCTACCAGTACATCGGGTGGATTAATGAGAACAGCGGTGCCAACGAACTGGCCCTGCAATACCAAAACCGTGCCCTAAAATATGCCATGACGTATGGAAAGCCCGAACATATCGTCGACGTTCTGGTGAACAAGGCCAATACATTTTTCAATATAGAGCTGCCCGACAGTGCCCGCAACGCCACCAAAACAGCCATGCTGTATTACCACAAGGTTGGCAGAGGGCAACAGTCGGTCATCCAAAAGCACCTGGCTCATTACGACCTGCTGCGCGATTCGCTTGCATCAGCCGAGCATCACGCCTACCAGGCGTTCATGCTGGCACAAGACTCGTCGGCCCTTGGTAACGCACTCACGCTACTTAGCCAAATATACACGCGGCAAAACCAGCCCGAGAAGGTAAGGCTCGTCATGTCGATGATGTCGAAAAAAAACAACTCTACCATGGCGTACAACCGACTGCTCGCCGAAACGCACTTGCACGAGACACATGGTGACTACCGCAAGGCATACGAATCGATGCTGCGCCTCAAAGCACTCGACGACTCGCTTTACTCGGAGAAAACGCACACCGACATCATCAAGGTGCAAAACGATTATGACAACGCCGTGCTACAATTAGATCGTGCCCGCCAACGATACCGCTACTCGGTCGTCATCATCGCCCTCTTGCTGCTACTGTTTGCCCTCTCCTACTGGTACTACCGGCGCAACCACCTGCTATACAAGCGATTCCAAGAGCAAATAGCCGACATCAAAGACGAACTGCACACACGACTTTCGGCCAAAAACCTCACGATAGAAGAGATGAAACAGGCGATGGACAGCCGGCTAAAAGAGTTGGAGCAACTGAAACGCAAGCTGCCCCCAGCCATGCAGGCAGACCGCAATTATGAGTCGGTGGCACAGATCAAGCTGGGCATCGACGTGCTTGATGCCATCCTGCACAATGGCAACATCAGCCAGTTTGGCAAGAAAGAGCAGGTTGCCGTGGCCAGCATCATGCCCAATATCGATGCCGAACTGGCTGAACTGCTCAACAACCAGTCGTTGGCTTTGACACCCAAAGAAACATTTTTCTGCATCATGGAGCGCAACGGCATGGCCGACAGCGAGAAAGCTAAGGCATTCTGCTGCTCAGAACAAGCCGTAAGGTCTACCAAAAGCCGGCTCTCTAAAAAACTGCGCACCATGCCCCAACTGCATGGCATGACACCAGTGGCACGACCAACAAGCCCAGTCCAACGTGAAATGGAGAATTGATGAAAAGGTGTGAAGTACAGGTTTTGTCCGTTTTTCTCCCCTAATTTTAACACTTCTGGAACCTCACAAATAGAAAAAATATAGGGCATTTTTAGGGTATTCTGAACCCTTAACAGCGCAACAAACTTGACTTTGATGGATTAACCCATTGAGTTAACTGGCCAATATCAATGCAATAACATGCCTAACCCTTTGTTTTTCCGACTCAAAACCTTGGTTTTTGCGGCCATTTCGCACCGTTTTTACGACCAAATAACACCAAGATTTTCGTAACACGCTGAGTATCAAGCATTCCTATTTTTCGCGTATTTGCGAGCAAGGACCCACTTCGTTACAAATATGCCCGTATTTAGAGAGCATTTGTCAATATATTTCAGATAATCAAAGCCATTTTTCATCCGCCACAAATCAACCGAGGCTACTGACACACCAGAATCAGCGAAATCTGCGTTATCTGCGGGACCATTCCTTGATAGGTTTCCACAAGATGGGCGTGACCTGCGAGTCAAAGACAATATCAGCGTGGCCTTATGCGCGAAAAAAACTTGTACTTCTGCCTAAAAACAAGTACTTTTGTAACCAAATTCCCTGCGGATGACAGAGACACTCAAAGAG
>CAKOVA010000113.1 GCA_934120735.1 uncultured Prevotella sp. | reverse complement strand
TACAAACATAAGTTTTTCGGGCAAAGGTAGTAAAGCTGGAAGCCCACACAAAGGCGGCTAAAGTTGGATGCTTACGAAATAAACAGAAAACACGAAAATTTGCGAGTGATATTAAGAAACCAAAGAACGTAAACGTTCTGACGAAAAAACGAAAATCAATGGGCTGGCGTCTCTCTCTACTTTTTCGTCAAACAGGAGAGGCTGCAACAATGGTTTTCGTTTTTTTTAGATAGAACGGGACGTTCTTTCGTGAAATATCTTTTGCGGCAATATTCTTTTAGCTTCTTTCGTTTCTTTCGTTGTTAAAAGATGAGATGTCACGATGCGTTTCTGTTGGTACGCAAGATGTTTATATTCATTTAATTGGTAAACTTGAGAGAGAAGTAACCAAAGGATGAAAGATTTATAGCAGCAAAGGTTATTATTAAATGATAGATTCGCACTTTTTCATTCAAATATTTTATAATAAATTTGCAAGTATCGGTAAATACCACTAAATTTGCAGAAATTTATAACAATCTATGCCTCAGCACATGGGCGACACATCCGCACATATCATTGCTGCATTCCTGCGCCATGAACGCAAGAATGAGGAGGTAGTAATGTTAACAAGCGTTATTGCCCCCCCCCCCCCCGATTATTTTATTATTTTAACACATTCGCCGCCCATACTTGCCTTTCTGGCAAGGGCGAGCCTACTTCTTAGTGCATGGTTTTACAGAAAGCCGTGCATCTTGGCAGTATGCGCCTGTAACACACAAGATAATTACAAACCTCATCATATTAAATATTAACAATGAAACAACTTTACATGCTTACAACAAAACGCCACGGCACACTCCGCACTTTACTGCTGATGTTGCTGGTGGTAATGACCATGCCAATGGCTGCACAGCAGAAAGACACAAAATTCCATGTTGGTCAACTTATTTACACCGTGCTGGATGCAACTAAACACACCGTCAAGGTGACATATGAAGCAAACTATTTGCAATTAACCGATGACTACGACAAGAAAACGCCAGCCTATGGTGGAAAACTGAGTGGAGTTATAGACCTCACCCAGCCCATCAAGTACAACAACATCAATTGGACGTTGACCGAGATTGATGAAAGAGCTTTCCAGTTAGAAAACATTACGGAGGTGAAACTTCCTGCTAGTGTGACAAGAATTGGATTTTCTGCATTTTACAAGACAGCCTCATTAGCTAAAATCAATTTCCCCACATCTCTGAAAGCCATTGAACAGTATGCATTCTATGAGAGTGGCTTGACCAAAGTAGATATCCCCGGCAGCACGGCAATAGGTCGAGAGGCTTTTTTCTCATGCGTCAAAATGACGAAACTATCCATTCCAAAAGTGACATACATGGGATTTCGGTGTTTCCATCATTGCTCCATGTTGAAGTCTGTGTCGGTTCCGGCATCTGCAAAATTAGGAAACCCGCCCGATGCGTCATTGAATGGCTATAATCTATGTGATCTAAAGGATCAGTCAGTATTAGAATCAGGAAAGTATGCCTTTTCTGATTGCTATAATTTGAAAGCTGCAACTATTCAAGAAGGCGTAACCACGGTTCCTGAAGCCATGTTCATGTTTTGTAGCGAGATGACAACTGTCACTTTCCCCGCTTCGGTAAAAAGCATAAAAACTGATGCCTTCAGACAATGTTTCAATCTCACCTCCATTGACATACAGAATGTGGAAAGTATCGGGTCTCAGGCATTTTGGCTCTGTCACAATTTAAAAGGTGATCTGGTTCTTTCCAATAAAGTGAAATATTTAGGAGATGCGGCCTTTGGACGAACCAGTTTCACAGGGGTTAAATGGGAAGGGACTGACGGCTGTACGATAGATGGTTGTGCGTTTGCCGACTGCCATCGCCTGGAATATTTAGACCTGCATACGCTGCAACGCCCCAAGTTAAAGACAACAAAATTGAGTCGACATAACAATGATAAAGGTAATTTCGTAAATGGATTGCTGTCACGCACCATCGTTTATCTTCCCCAAGGAGTGAGCTTCACGTTTGCGGATGGAGAGGACGTGAACTATGTGAAAAGCGACGGAAACGGCAACTTCACTTGCACCAAATTGAGCGTGCAGGATGGTGCCGACTACGAGTTCCCCATCTCATTCACGGCAAAAGAGGCTGTCTATAACAAATGGGAAGTTGATATTGAGGCAGGACCAGATTTTATTGGCGATGTTGAATACAAGTATTCAGACCGTAATTACTATTATGTTAAAGACTATTACGTCTATGAAGAAGATGATAACGACGGGCATATAATGCCTCTCGCATCCTACCGCGACTTCTATCGCAACGTGGACGGAAAGAATTGCGTCACCATGCTGCTGCCCTACGAGGTAAAACTGCCAGAGGGTTTCCGTGCCTACAAGCTGTACTATAGTGGCACATATAACACAACCGTTCAGGGAGAATACGAATACAAGGATTATTACCTATTCCGTTCCATTCCCGACGGCAGCATGCTCGAGGCGAACAAGCCCTTCCTGCTGCGCATCGTGGATGGGGAGGGACATACTTCAGAGGAATTTGTCGCCACCAACGTAATGATTGCGGCATCGGGTACTGTCAAGGTAAATGATGATGGCAATGAAGTTACCAAGACACCTTCAACCTCTGCTTTGCACAACGTCTATGCCGGCACGCTCAAACCACGGGGCTTTGCCGACATCAAGACTGGTCAGTCATACAACTTCCTGGGTTGCACCGAACGGCTTAACAACACCTTGGCTGCCAACCTCAACACTTGGCTGCTGAACACGGACTTGTCTGGGATTGACGTATGGCGCAAAGTTCACAAAACCGAAGACCCAGCTAGTTCAGCATCGGCGACACCGTTGCCAATCTCCATGACGGTAAGCGAACCAGGGGCACCAGCACCATTCCGTGCCTACATCCAGCCAGTCAGCAAGACAGCACCCGCCAAGTCTTTTGTCATCCTCATGGACGGTGAGACAACGGGAATAGACAGTCTGGAGCAAGGAATGCCACAGAATGGCACCCAGCGCATCTACACACTTGACGGACACTATGCAGGCGACAGTTTTGACTCGCTGCCCAGTGGTATCTATGTAATCAAAGGAAAGAAAATTGTAAAGTAATGGCAAAATGAAAATAGAGAACATGAACAACAAGAAAATCACGAGTGGCAAATCTGCTTACATCAAGCCCCTTACCCACATCATCAAGTTGGAAACAAACTATGGAATCATGGAGGACAGGAGTATAGCCATAGACACTAACAAACCAGCCGAAGGCGGTGGAAACGCCAAGGAATTTGACATGTCCGACGATATGTGGGGGGACAATCACGAAAGCGATATAGACATCTTTAAATAAAGACAGTTCCATTCACGATGCCGTTTATTCACCATGAGGCGGCATAGAAGGACAGGGACACCTCTCGACCAAATGGAACGACAGGTGTCCCTGTTTTGTGTGTAGAGTAATCATCCAATATTTGTTGGCGTGAAAGACGGAAAATGTTACGATGATTACAATAATTTCTTATGAAGAGAGCATTTTTTCTTTTAGAGAATATACGATATAAAGTAACCATCCAATATTAGCCGACTTTCACACTAACAAACAACCCTTATATGTCTGGCAGCATATAAGGGTTATTGGT
>CAKOVA010000112.1 GCA_934120735.1 uncultured Prevotella sp. | reverse complement strand
CGTTTCCTTCATCTGTTCATCAGACAAAACGGGAGTCAAAATGAAAACGGTTTCGTATTGATTCATACTACTTTAAAAATTAATGATTAAATATTTTTTGCAAATTGCGGTGCAAAGGTACTGTTTTTTTGCAAGTCTGCCAAATAATTTTCGTACTTTTGTCGACAAATACAGATTACTGATGAGAAACAAGTTATCTCCCACGATGGCACTCTACTGCGTATACCTAGGGGTGTTTATCCTCGTACTCAGCCACGTTACTGGCTGGAACAGGATGAATGGTATATTGCTCACGGCTTTATTGCTCATTTTTTTGGGTATTGTCGGTTATATTCTCATCCAAAAGCATCAAGACAAATACTAAAATCCAGGCACCTTGTTTTTCTTGTCCACACCTATCGCTGCCTACCTTGTTTATAGATACCTTGTTTACAAGTACCTTTCAAGTCATTGAGTAGAATACTGTTAGTAGCTGTTTTGTATTATTATACAACTAAATGCTCAACTCATATTTTCCCTCGAACGTGATATTTACTTTAATTACATAACTTGTTGTAGTGTCGGGTATTGGCAAGTACGCTTTAAAATACACGTTCTGTGAGGAATGATGATCAAAAACAATGTCTGAAAGAATACATTGCGTGTAAAATTGTTGCGGGATGAATTTTTGAAAGTCTGCTTTTTTGAAATCTCGTGAGAACAATTTGTTGGCACCATTGTAAACACTGATGTGTACAATGTTATCATAGTAAACGTTGCCCACCTCAACACCTTCGTCGGTATAAGAATTCTTGATGATTTTATACGTTGTAGGGTTTACCTGAACATAAAGGTGGTAACGCTGTTTACTGGCATTGATGACAGTATCGCGTTTGATTAAACTATTTTGGTTTAAAGCCACAGGTTGTTTGCGTATAAAGGCAAATTCGTTCTCTGGATTGTCACTCTTCACCAAACGAACCACGTCACCATACTGGTTTTTGAATTCAAAAAGATGCTCCGTCTGGCGTACGATAGCATATTTGACGGCCGACGAGCTTTGTAAAATCAGTGAGTCTTGAACAATCTTGAAATAGACAGGGATGCTGGTTGTGTCGGGATAATAAATCGTATCATTTTGAACTTTGAAAACAACATCTTCTTCGTCTTCATTCAACCAAATGCCTTGAAGGAGTTGCTTCGCCTTCACATCTTCTTGCGTTAATACTCTCTCGTCCCGCTTACTCTTATTTGCACAACTGGCAGCAAAGAACATAAGGACGAGTAGAATAACAGTTGTGGAGATAGATGTTTTCATCGCTACATAAAGACGTTTTTGTGTCAAAATCCTAATGCAGAATCAATCAAAAAGTTCAGCATCAGCTAAGGAGCACGCTTTTAAATCTTTTTCACTGGTCACTATCTTTTCTTTGTCTATGGGCCAGCTGATATTAATCGTTTCATCATCCCAACGTATTCCAGCCTCTTGTGCTGGTGCATAGGGATTATCCACTTTATAAGTAAAGATGGCCTCGTCACTCAATACCAAAAAACCATGAGCAAAGCCGCGGGGAATAAACAATTGACGCTTGTTATCCTCGCTCAACTCTACACTGACGTACTGGCTGAAAGTCGGTGACGACTTGCGAAGATCAACTGCCACATCAAGCACACGGCCTTTGATAACCCTTACCAATTTAGCTTGAGAGTACTCACCTTTCTGATAATGCAATCCACGCAAAACTCCAAAACTGGATTTCGATTCATTGTCTTGAATAAATTCAACCTGTCCAATTTGTTTCTGAAAATCAACCTGCTTCCATGCTTCAAAAAAATAACCACGCGCATCCTCAAACACTTTGGGTTCGATGATCCATACTCCTTTGATTTTTGTTTCTGTGTACTTCATTATTGACTCTTCTGAACGTATTCTATAAAGCAAAGGTACCACAATTCAACAGAACTGCAAAGTTTTTGTTGCTTTTATTTGTCACCGTCGCAATTTTCACGTTTTTAGTTGCTCTATTCGTAAAAAAACAATAAATTTGCAAACGTGATTGAATTGGAAAAACATATCGAAACGCTGCTTTTGGACAATGACTGTGTCATCATTCCAAATTTTGGTGGGTTCATGGCTCATCCCGTTCATGCTCACTATGAAGAGCAGGATGAGTTGTACTATCCCCCACTCCGCACCATTGGGTTCAATCCACAACTTACCATCAACGATTCATTACTGGCGCAGTCGTATGTAGACGTATATGACATCAGCTATCCCGAAGCTCTTCGGAGAATCGAGCGTGAGGTTATCGAAATCAAAGAGCATCTTTCAAACGAGGGACAATTCCACTTGTCAGACATCGGCACGCTACATTATAATAATAGTGAGGGGATATTTACGTTCATACCATGTGAGGCCGGCATCCTGACCCCCACCCTATATGGGCTGAGTTCATTGGATATAGCCCCTATCTCAAGCGTCACCTCTACGCAACAAGCTACTCAAACAAGCTTTATTGAACAAGCTGAATCACAGCGCAATAAGACTGAACATGCAGATGCCTCAGAGCCATCGAGAGAGCAGCTCATGCCCACAGAAGTAAAACTACCTGACACTGATGATGACACGAGCAAAACCATCCAGGTAAAGGTCAGCGTCATCAGAAACCTGGTTGCAGCTTGTTTAGTAGCCGTGGCGTTCTTTTTATTCCCGGCAACACTAAATCACCAGGGAAATAATGCCAAATTGTTTGGAAACATTGATACCAGCTTGCTGTATCATATCATGCCCAAAGACATTATCACGGGCTCTGTCGACGTGCCAAACGACGCTCTTGAAAGAACCGAAGCAAAGCCCACCTTAAAAGAAACGAAAGCGGCTGAACCTATTAGGAAAGAGGTAGAAGAGGTAACAACAGCCTACGTGATTGTTTTAGCCAGTAGGGTAACGGTCAGAAATGCAAACGCATTTGTAGAAAAGTTACATCAAGCAGGCTATACTCAAGCAAAAGTTTACACGAAGAATAAAAGCACAAAAGTCATCTACGGACAGTATGAAACCGAACGAGCAGCATACAATGCCTTGAATAACCTTCAAAACAAAAAGGAATTTGCAGATGGTTGGGTTTTGAAACTATCCCCTATTTCCTCTCATTAATAACCTGTAACATTGAAAAGAGTACGCTGTCCCAAATGTGACAATTACATCACGTTTGACGAAACAAAATATTCTAATGGTCAATCTTTAGTTTTCCAATGTCCTGAATGTAACAAGCAATTCAGGATTAAGATAGGTTTATCCAAGCTGAAAGAAAGACAAAAGGACATGAATATCGATGAAAACGCTCACCAACAAGCTTATGGAGCTATTGTTGTTATTGAGAACGTTTTCCACTACAAACAAGTTCTACCTCTTCAGTTCGGCGTCAATCACATTGGACGCTACGTCAAAGGCAACAACATAGAGTGCCCTATCGAAACGACCGACCCAAGCGTTGACCTGACACACTGCAACATCACGGTGTCCAAAGACAAGCATGGTAAGCTGAAATACGAGCTCAGCGACGGCCCCAGCTATACCGGTACATTCGTTAACAACCAACTACTGGGCGACCGCGAACGCAGAATCATTCGAGAAGGATCGCTTTTTACCATCGGGGCAACCAGCATTATTTTACGAACGTCTGACCAGGATGATGAATAAAAAGCGAGTCACGTGCCATATTTTTTCAATATCGTTAGACTGTCGTAGTCTGGAGTTTATTCCGATAGAGTAAGACTCACATGGTTAATTTCACGGAACAAACACACTCTCTTCCTCTCAATTGATAGTTATAGGTAAATGTATTGACAGAGTTGTAGATGGTATATCCATATTG
>CAKOVA010000111.1 GCA_934120735.1 uncultured Prevotella sp. | reverse complement strand
CTTGCCATTCTTACTTTTCTCGATGTACGCATCAAGCGAATGAAAGAGATGGAGGCAATGCCCATACAGACGGGCGATACCGAGGTGGAAGTTTCAAATTATGACATTGAGTTCCACAACGTCAGCTTTTCCTACGAGACAGACAAGCAGGTGCTTCACAATGTTTCATTCACTGCCCGACAAGGCGAGATAACCGCACTCGTTGGATCATCTGGAGGAGGAAAAAGCACCGCTGCCAAGCTCGCTGCACGCTTTTGGGATATCAATAGCGGTAAGATAACGATGGGCGGACACGACATCTCTAACATAGAACCAGAGACGTTGCTTAAAAACTATGCCGTAGTGTTTCAAGACGTGATGCTCTTCAATGCCTCTGTTGCCGACAACATACGCATAGGAAAGCGAGACGCCACCGATGAGGAAGTAAGGCATGTGGCACGATTGGCACAGTGCGATGACTTTATCAGTCGTATGCCACAAGGCTACGACACGGTGATAGGCGAAAATGGGGAAACCCTTTCGGGTGGGGAGCGGCAGCGTATCTCCATAGCCCGTGCACTCTTAAAAAATGCTCCTGTCATCCTCTTGGACGAGGCAACCGCCAGCCTTGATGCCGAGAACGAGACAAAGATTCAGGCTGGTATCTCCGAACTGGTGCGCAACAAGACTGTCATCATCATTGCGCACCGCATGCGCACCGTATTGGGTGCCGACCACATCATAGTACTCTCGGGCGGAACAGTCGTAGAGCAGGGTACACCCAACGAGCTGTTGGCGCACAATGGGACTTTTGCACAAATGGTAAGACTGCAACAAGAAAACAAAGCATAAAAACACTATAAAACAACGGCTGCAAAAAAACAATTTATTGGGATTAGAGTTGTAATACTCTTCTGTTTTTTCGTATTGCGATTATACAAATCGGGATGCAGTTTGTTTTCCAATTCATCTATCGCAACGACAACAAAATATTTGAAAGGGCTGATCGCATTACTGCAATCAACCCTTTTAAGATATCATTTTCCTTTTGGGGGGAATAAAGCTGAGAGAATCTACTTTATCCTCTCCACAGTCAATCCGCCCGGCTCGCCGGGCTGTATGGCGATCCGCACCTCGGTCAGCCTACCGTCCTTCACCGTGAGCCAGTAGAGGTCCTACGGCTCGTCGGCGAGATATACTTGGTAGGCGCACTCCGTGTCTGTGCCTGCCGCCAGTACGGTGAATTTAACCGCCCCAACGGTGAAGTGCGAACTCTGCTCGTACTCGGCGATCAATGTCTTGAGCCTCGCCAGCTCCTCGGCGTGCGGGTCGGCAAGGTCGCCGTACTTTCTGAACTGCTGGTACACCTCTTGAGCGGTGCCAGCATTGTCCCCTCGGGGTTCAGTACTTCTTTTCTCGCGGAAGCGTTGTCCCCGAGGGTGCGGTGTCAGTTTACGAAGCGCACCAAGCGCACGGCGTTGCCGTTGATTCCGCCGGTATGTTTGAATATCCCGCCCATCGTGATGTTGTAGTGGGTCATTGAACTCCCAGTAGACATGGACGTGGAAGTCCAGTAGTTGAAGTGGCGGCCTATCTGCTCTATCTTGCATTTGCCACCACCACTAACGCCTGAGTTCCATCCAGGGAAGGGCAAGAAGAGGCAGCCCTTCTCGGTGACGGCTTCCATCTTGAGGATCTTGCCCTTATTGCCGCTCTCCGCGTTGGTGGCGAGGGTACGGTTCTTGCCGAAAGTCCAGTTATTCGCTGCGGTGAAGAGCGACTTTGCAGTTGCCATATCCATTCCATCGGGGAATATCACGACTCCAGCCTGGTCCACATCACTCTCCACGGTACCGTTGCCGTTGAGATCGAGGAACGCGAGAGCGAAGGCAGGCGTGTTGGCGTCAGGAAATTTGCGATCGTCGAACAGGTACTGCCACTCGCTCAGGCTGAGGGTTACTAATGGGTCGGTGCTGCCGGCCAGCATCGCGTAGTTGGTCCAGTCATTGTCCGTGCCCTGGTACTCGGTTTTCTTCGTGGGCTGGAAGTATTTGCCATTGTTCGTGTCGACGAGGGTGGGGTACTTTGGTTTTCCGAAGAAGAACATGTCGAACACGGGGTTGTCGGTGCAGCTCACGTTCCATGCGCCGTTGTTGTCCTGCACACAGGTGTACTCGCCGAAGTAGCCGTTGTCGGTCGTGGTGTTGGTGGGGGGCACCATGATCCACTGCTCGGGGGCGAGTCGGTAGTATCCCTTCTGCGCGTTGTACTTGGCTTCCAGCTCTTGTGGTTTGTCCTTGCCCTTGCGGTAGAGGGTGTTGGGAGCGATGTGCTTGCGCACGGTGAGTGAATATACCTGCTTAGGCATCATGTACTGCAGGTTGCCGTCGGTGAAGTTAACCTTCTTGCCATCCTTGCTCACGGTGAACTCGGATGGGGTGCCAGCGGCAGTGCGCACGAAGGCGTCGGCGCTGTTGCCTACGGTCGACGGTTCGGCTCCGGCGGAAACGATTTCGTTGGAGGTTTGCTTGTCGGTGTAGATGTCGAAAGAGAGCGTGGTCTTGTCGGTCTCTCCCTCGTTGGGTACCAGAGGGAGGTAGATGTCATAGGGCGCAACAGAGCTCGCGGCGGTCTTGAACACAAGCCCCGAACGCACGTTGCTCTCCTTTCCCGCCATGACGGTGTTCTCAATGCGTCCGCTTGTCGCGTTGACGGTGGCCTGCAGGGGTACGTCGCCGTGTACCACGAGGTCTTTGTATGTGTCGCCCAGGCGCGGGTCGGCTTCGCCCTTGACGCTGAAGTGGGCTGCGGCGAAGGCGTTCTTGAGTGTCACGTCGCCCAGTATGCCCGCCTTGTTGCCGTCCATCTTCACCGTTCCTTCTGCGTTAAGGGCGCAGAAGTTTTTCAGCGATTCGCGCTTGCCGTCGAGCTTAGAGAAGTCGAACATGATCTTGCCGTTCACGATGCGGTCTGTATTCGTGTTGGGGCCGAGATAGAATATGCGGACCTTTTGTCCGGCTGTTAACCCGTTTACGGGGCCTTCGAACACGCCCTTCTCCTCGCCTATTCCTTCCTTGAGCGTGATGGTGCCGAGGGCTTTGCCGGAAGCGCCCACCACGAGCAGGTTGTCGTCTTTTTCCCATAGCCACGGATTCTTGCCGTCGCCCTCGGTGAGGTAGGCGCGCGTGCCGTCGGGGTTCGCCACGCCGGTCGAGGCGGTTATGGTGAGCGTTACGCCCTGTGCTGGTGTATCGCCGCCGTCGATGATGTCTTCCTGTCCGGTGCACCCGGTCAGTGCAAGCGCCACGGCTGCCGTTACGGTCACCGCTGCCTGTCTCATTGCTTTGATTGCTTTGATTGCTTTCATACTGTCTTTCTTAATCATTTTTGTCGTTTGATGTTTTTGTTTCGTAGTCGCTTTCCTGTAAGCTGCTTCCGCCTACCACTCGATTTCCAGTCGCTGTTGAAGGACTTGCTCAACCCAGTCGAGTTTCGTGCTGAACTTGATGTTTCGCTGTCGTCTACAACCTCCCAGTCGCTGTCATCACTGTCCATCGAACTGTCTATTTTGCCGCTGCCGGCAAGCAGGCTCTGTTGCATTTCCGTGGAAACGATTTCCACATTGGGTGTAATGTACTTTTTCTTTTTCATTTTGCTCATTTTTTTGATATTGTTCTTTCAATGATGATTATATTTGAGAAATGTCTATTGCTGACACTTGCTTATGCGAGCTTTGTCCGCTTGGCGAGCGGATACTAAGAAAGCAGGAGAGGAATTCCCGTGAAATCCTCGTCCTGCCTATGTTTCCATACCCGCAACTCGCGCGCGTATGTGTATGTAAAAAAGAGAGTTGACCGGCGGTTAGCCTGTGTGTGTGTGTGTGTGTGTTAGCAAATTATTTGGAACTGCCAAATAATCTGTCGCAAAAATCACGCTGTCATCAA
>CAKOVA010000110.1 GCA_934120735.1 uncultured Prevotella sp. | reverse complement strand
ATCTACGAGTTGCCATCATAGGCCGACGGGATATGAAACCGACGCCTACACAGCAGGAGCTGCGGGTTGTTGAAAAAATTTTAAGATATTTAACTTTGGAGGGTTGAGTGATGCGTACAGATAGCAGCAAAAATGAAATACTATTCAAATACTTGAAAGTCCTGTGTGAGAGCTATTCAACCGGTAGGTTTGAATCGCTGTTTCCACATCTCGCTGATGAGTGCGTAATTGAGTCCCAATGGGTGCTTACTCCTAACACAGGCAAAGCAGCAGTAATTGACTACTTTACGAATAAAGGTGCCGCGCTTCGGAGAACTGGAAACTGTCCGGAATGTACTGTTGTAGAGCTAGTTGGAAATCTTAATATGATAAAAAATGTGGATGTTCACCGCAACGGCGGTGAGTCGCATCGCGGATTAGTTGGCTTATGGTATCCGGACGGTAAATTGGCTATGCTGATGTGTCAGCAGTCAAAAGGAGAACTCATCTCAGTTCTTGTGGATTTACAACTGAATGAAAATGATTTGATTTCCAGAATTGATCTTTGTATGCCTGAGTTGTTTAACTTCAAACACCATGCAGGTCCTTTTGATATAGATGAGGACGAGCCCCTTAGCTTAGAAAACGATTGAACAAATCGTACCAAGAATCTTTACTATATGGTATAAGGAGGCACACAATGGCTAATATGCTTGAAAATTTCGGATTGGACTTCTTTTACGAAGACGACAATTCCTTAATGGGATTCGTAGGATACATTACTCGGGATGGTAAAGCACTGACCGGGTACTATGGTAATCCATACTTGTTTAAGCCCATGGGTGATGTGGAATTTTGGGTGAAGACCGAAAAGAATCCTGCCGGAAACCTTCATGTGACCGGCTTTGATTCCCATTGCGGCAATCTGTGCGTGTGGGATTTGATTCATTCGGGAATTGACATTACGCCTAAAGATGCCTCCAAGTTGGAGCGAGTTGTCATGTTCAATAGAGCTGACACACATGGGGGTCTGTTGCCTATTGAAGTTATCACCGCAGACATTCTGCCAAGTTTGATGAAAGATGATAAGGTAACAATGCAGGTCGTTGCATTGCCGCTGGAGATTAACTACTATGCCAACGAAGAGGAATACGCAGAAGCACAACCTTCCGATGAGAACGGGAAAAGGTGGTTGATGGCAACTGGTTCTATGGCGGCAATATCTTTCCTCTACAACCATGCTCCAGGTCGTTATGAGCAGGGAAAGGATTATGAGACTGATCGTTATGTTCAGTTCACTGCAATTGTTAAAAAGCTCTATCACGGCACTTTTGAAATGAATGGCGAGAAGCACAATACGTTTGTTCGCTGCTTCGTTGATACCGAGTATGGAGAGTTGGAGTTCGATCATACTCTGGAGCAGGTTCCGAAGGAACTTCGTGATAACATTCGTGTAGGTGCTGTTGTTAGCGGCACTTGCATCCTATCTGGCGATGTTGCTATCAAAAAGTACGACAAGGGTATCATAAGGGACTTCGAACACAACCTTAAATTGTTGAGATACACTATGAGCAAAGGAGATCCGGAGCGCCTCGCCAGTGTTTTGGCAGATGATGTCGTATATGAAACAGATACCTCTGGCAAAAAGTATGTCGGAGCCGGAGAAATTATCAACAGATTCATTTATATCCACAATAACCGCGATAGTGAGTATACTACCTACTATGCGACTATTACGGCTACAGATGAAGATGATATGGAATATTCTGTTGGAACTCGCTGTATTATTCTTGCAAAAGGTGAGGATGAAGATAATTACGAATCCATCGCGTTTATCAATGTCGATGATAATGGGATGATTTTCAAGATCAAGATTAGCACGGACAGTAGATATCATTTTAGAATCGATCGCCCGAAAAAGGTCCGGACTCCTCTTGATGATATCAAGGTCCCTGACAGTGTCCTTGAGCCCATTATCCTGCGGGCGAAATTCAACGGGATCATTGACCACGAAGTCGAGGAATCTTCCGTAACGGAGAATATTGCCGACTACTATTCCCTGGAACAGAACGCTCAAAGAATGCTGGACGCTCTTCAGGAAGATCCTCAGCCGGACGCTGAGAAAGCTTTTGCTAATATTTTTGGATATCTCTTTGCTAAAGCAATTGAACAGACGGTAAACGAAGATAAAAACCCGGGAGAGTATGATACTCGCCTGACAGCCTCCTTTAAGCCTGACGAAGTATTTGCGGGCGAAATTTCTTCTACTCTTTCGGCTGAAGAGCATGCAGCGCTGGAAAAAGCTATGAAGTTAGGAACACAGTTCTATAACGATTTTAAGGCGTATATCCAGATGACTGACACCGATGAAGACCAATTCGTAGGATTGTTCAAACAGGCTGCTGTTGTTGTTCAAAGGCTGGGTCAGATGTACTCTGACCGATACGATGAGAAATAACAGAAGGAATATAATCTGGATATGATCTGTTGATGTTGTTTGTGCATGGCAACACATGCCGCGATCAAGAACCCGCGCAAATAAGTGAAATGCTGATCGATCGCCGGACCGCCGCTTCGGCGTGAAAGACGGATCGACCGCAGATCATCTGCAAAACGAAAGCACCGTTTTCCGATTGGAGAACGGTGCTTTTTCTATGTTTTTGTCTTACCTGAAATATTCTTTTACTGCGCCGAACGGGCCGCACACGGCGATTGCGGGAAGTATGCCTGCCGCCAGCGTGATGCCGTAGCGATTGTGAAACGTTGCTTTGTTGTGATCGACCCGATCGCTTTTGGGGAACACCTTGTCCCATTCCCGTGTCAGATGAAGCGTTTCCGTGTTCGAAATCTCCATTTCAAGAACGCCTTGCACGTGCGCTGTGTTTCGTGCTATCTTGACGATGAGACATAAACCTGACTTTAGGTCAATATGTAATTTCACATTTTAGGAGGCGTTACAATGCTTTCGATCGGACAGGTATCGCAGATGTTCGGACTTCCGGTGTCCACGCTGCGCTATTATGATAAACAGGGCTTGTTCCCGCAGATGGAACGCGTGTCCGGCGTTTGAAAATTCAGCGAAAACGAGGTGGAAGCGCTTTGCGTGATCGAATGTCTGAAAAAGGCGGGGATGGAGATTCGTGACATCAAACAGTTCATGGATTGGTGCATGGCGGGCCCTTCAACCTATCCGCAGCGCAAGGCGTTGTTTGAAGCGCAGAGGGTGCATGTGGAGGCAGAGATCGTGCGGATGAACCGGACGCTCGACATGCTGAAATTCAAATGCTAGTATTACGAACAGGCGATCCGCGACGGCGGCGAAGAGGGACTTGCCGCAATGATCCCGGGCGATCTGCCGGAAGAGATCCGCGCGGCGTATGAGAACGCACATCGCGCGTGACGAGATCAGTCAAAAACAAGCGCGGCGTGTTCGCATCGGTGATCGTGCATGCGGCGCAACAAAGAAAGAGGGAGAATCATGCGAAAAGGCGTGTTTTGGATTACGGAACGGGAGCCCGTCCGAATGGTCGCGGTATCGGTCCCATGCGATGCGGACGGGAAAAGCCTCGACGGAAACACTTGTTATTCTTCCAAAAGCGGTGAAAATTTTAATCATCGAATCGAATGGGAACGATTGGATCATTCGCTGACGTCGGGGAAAACGTTTCAATATTATCCGCGCGGGCGCGTTGAAGTGCGGCGGGGGAAGATCACGATTTATTTGAATCCCGATATCAACACCGGGAACTGTCTTGCCGAAATTTTCAAGCAGTTTGAACTTGTGGGATTGGAGAAAACAGTGTCGGTGAAAAACGACGGTTCCGCGCATTATCGCTATTACGGTTGACGGAGCGTGACAAAGGAATATTTCCGACAAACTTCTCAAGAAATACAGGAAAATGCTTGACAAAAGAAGGGTCTGTGCGTAAGATAATCATTGGTTAGTGAAAGCT
>CAKOVA010000109.1 GCA_934120735.1 uncultured Prevotella sp. | reverse complement strand
TCATCCAGATTTCCTCGATCAATTTGTACAGCATGGCTTGACGCTCCATGATGGAGGTCTTGTTCCATTCTGGCCACGCCTTCAGCTTCTCGTTGGCCTTCGTGATGGCGTTGTTCTTGCCAACGTCCACCAGCTCCGGCAGGGAGGATGTAAGGTACACCGTGGACTGCCTGTAATCCACGCATTTGTCCTGATAGGTGCTATTGTGAATCGAGCGGTTGATGGTGCTTTCCAGCAGCGTGAGGTTGCCAAGGCGGTTTACGATGATGGAGAACTCGTCCTCATCCACACCGTACTGCGCCTTGTCTGCACAGGTCTGCGGCATGATGTGCTCGATCTCGAACGACCAAGGAATGAGGCGAGACAGCTCCTCGCTTGTCGGCTCATCGGTCATTCCGTTGCCGGTGCGGAGACCGTTCACATAGGCAGAAAGCTTTGCCATGATGAACTTGATTCTGTACTGCTGCATACTGTTCAGGCCCAGCCGCATGAAGTTGGCCTCGTTGTCCTCTTTCCACCGGCTGACTTCCGGCAGGACTGAGGAGCTGATGAATGTGTCCAGCTCATCGGAGGTTTTGATGCCCCTGATCTGCCCGCACCACTTCACGAAAATGCGCTCGATGTCGTTCGTTGTCACCCTGTTGATGACCGTGTAGTAAACGATGGACTCGACCAGAATCTCGAATCGGTCAAGGACGGCTGGCTCCATGTTGGAGGCCGCCAGCAGAAGCATCAAATGCAGACGGTACGATGTGCCCGCCAGCAGGGGGATGTTTTTCAGGCTTCTAGTCCCCCCCCCCCATGAATTTGCAGGTTTCTTGCAATTTGCATAGAAGATGGCAGAATCTTTCATGCCTTGGACGAATTTGAACGGAGCGGACGCATACGGACACTGTTTCTTGTTGGCTTTGAGCCATGCGAAGATACGGTCTTCACGGAGAACGCCGTTCGGCTCTTTTGAAACGTCGTACTTGGCCATGATGAAGTAGCGCAGGAAGCGCAGCGGCTTCTCGTCGATTCGCTCCAGCTCGTTGATGACCGATTTCCATTCGGTGTTGAGAGCCGCGAACTGGTTTGGCTGTACATTTGTGAACAGCATATTTTTCAGCAGGTCGATTGGGTCGAGGTTCTTGCCGCGCTCGTTGATTGTCTCGAACATCTTCAGCGCGTCCACCACGTTCTGCGTGTCGATACGCACGAAGCTGGACTTGTACAGCAAAAATGCCGCGAACGGACCGAATGCTGTGATGTCGGAGAAGCTATCCCGCATGAACTGCTCGACGACTTCCGCTGCATCGAAAAGGCGGCCTCCTGTTTTTGAAACATCGCTTGGCCGAGGCTCGCCCTTTGCGATCAGCTCAAGACAGTTTGTGACGTTCTGGTGCTGAAGCTCCAGCCGATACCGCGTAACAGGAACGCCGTACTGATTTAGGCTCGTTCCGCATATGAGCTGGTCGATGGATGCCGTCGGGATGCCGTACTCCGCGTACATCTTCTTCACGATGCAGAGGATGATGAAGAACGTGGTCAACCGCTGTTGCCCATCCACCAACTCGAAATCGCCATTGGCACTGCACGTTACGATTGTGCCGAGAAAGTACGCCTTGTTCTTGTCGCTGGTGTAAGCATCCAGCAGGTCCTCCATAAGCTGCTTGACCTGCGTTTTCTCCCAGACGTACTCGCGCTGGTATTCCGGGATGACGTAGAAGGCACTGAACGCCGTATTGATGCTCTCATCGGTGTACCTGATATTGGTTTGCCCCATGATTTTGTTCCTCCAGTTTTGATTTTGTGATGCTCAAAACGGCGGGTCAACCGCGTCCATTGGACAGTCCGTGTGACGTCACGCGGACGCAGTGAACCAGCCGAAAAATCTGTAATTCCGAGGATTTTGGGTCAAATGTCACGCGGACGGTCACAGGGACGGTCACGCGGACAAAATTCGGACGCATTTTTTGACCCGAAATTTGACCCGACGAAAATGTTGCATTTTCTATGGACTTCTGTTGGAAAAATCCGTAGTTCCACGCATTTAGGGTCAAATGTCACGCGGACAGTCCAATGGAACGTCCGTGACCATAAAGAATAAGAGAAAAAGTATATTAGTTATATATGGTCAAATGAACTGGGTCAATCGGGTCAAATTGTCTTGCCGTCTGGCATCTTGAACGTGTAGACGAACTCCATCCCCAATGCCTTGGCAATCTGCTCCATCTCTATCCGGCTGAACGATTCGCGCTTCATGCGGGCGTTGAAGTTCGACTTGTTCATCCCGATCTTGTCTGCCAGCTCTGCCTGCGTCATGCCGGCATAGCTGAGTGCCACCTTGATAAGCTGCTCCGTTGTCATAGTATTCTCCTCTCTGGCGACCGCATGACCGCCTGTTTGTTTGCTTTCAGTATAAACGCTGGAGGTAACGAGGTCAACCGATTTAGCAAAAAAATCTGTAAAACCGTAGATTTTTCGGTTGACAAAAGCCCGCCACCTGTGCGAAGATATAAGTACAAAAACAACACACCTACGAAAGAAAATGGAGGAACGAATATGAATAAAGCATACGTTGAGCAGATTCGCAATGGCCTGAGCACCACCGCGCTCTCTATGGATACCCAGTGGGCGATGATGCACAACCCCAAGCTGAACGATCAGCAGCGGCTTTCCAGCGAGGCTTGCTATCAGGGCTTGATGCAGACTCTCAGCTTCATTGGCGGCGACTGGGTACGCGACCAGTATGGCAAGCACCGCGTTTTCCTTGCCGGTATGTCCAGCAGGGGAAATGACGAGTACACCTGCGAAGAATAAGAACAGAGCGCACCTGCCGAGTGTGGTAGGTGCGCTCATTTTCTTGTAAAAAAATACGTAAAATCGTAGATTTTCGCTTGTCAAATGAATGAACTTGTGCGATAATAAAGTTACCAAAACAACACCAAAAATCCACTGAGGAGGTAACTGCATGGAAATTCCGCACCGAGCGCGCTGGCCGCCCAAAACGGCTTGACCGCTCAACATCTAGGCAGGAGGTGTACGAAAAATGAAAGAAGTTGAGAGCATGACCGCTAAGGAAACCGATCGACTGGCTGACTGGTTGAAAAGCCACGGCCACGATGCAGAAGAAGTCCTCGACTGCATCAAGTACATAGCCCAAGACCACGCACCCGCACTCAAGACCCCGGAGAAAAAGTAAGAGCCTAGACTCCCCGACCGTCGAAAAATCGGAAGCCTAAGCTCTGGAAGCGACTAGGAGACCTGCCCTCCTAGTCCGCTTTTTAATTTTAACAAGGCCGGCAGGAGAAATCAAGAGGTTATATGATGAAACCGAAAATCAATGTTAGGGAATACGCCAATTTTGCTCATTATGAGCTTGACCCGCATCGGCATGACGTTGATCTCATCTGCATCGTCGGCAAGCCGAACGGTTATGTCTGCGCCGACTTCATCACCGACTGCCGCCGCTGGAAGACCGCGTTCCGCCGCTTCTTCAATGTCCTCGGCAGCGACCCCCGGTTTGAGGGCTGGGATTCCACCGTGTACGAGGCGATGCTCAACGGCGTGTGGAAGGACAAGGAGATGGTGGACGACAAGTACACCGGCGGCTGGTTCTGGGAAGTCGAGGACCTCGATGGCCGCTTCTACATCTGCCTGAATGTGCCGGGGGAGGTGAACGTCTGATGGCCCGCAAAATGCCGTATTCGCTCGTTCTTGATGGCAAGACCATCTTTGAGAGCAACTACCTGCCATACATGAAACGGTATGCCGATGAGCAGCTTGAGGAGTTCAATGGCTTCTACGCTGAGATTCGTCGTTACCGCAAGGTTTACGCATTTCGCTTCTACAACACGAAATGGTCCCGCTGAAAGGAGAGATTCACATGGCACTGTATGCTGTCTACTACCAGACCGGCGTTTCGCCCCTCGATGGCGAGCCGCTGTGCACCGTTTGCCTCATCACGCAGTCTGAGGCTGCCGCGATCGCCAAGGAGCAGGAGCTGACCAAGGCTGGCCTGACTGCATGGTACGACCAGATTCAGTAAGGAGATGATGCCCTATGACCAACC
>CAKOVA010000108.1 GCA_934120735.1 uncultured Prevotella sp. | reverse complement strand
GACTGATACAGACACACGGCACCCATACGTTGGGCATTGCGGCCGGAAGCGGCTACGATAGTCCGTATCGGGGCATGGCCTATGAAAGCGACATCTGCCTGGTGAGCAATGCCGTGTCAGACGATGAGCAGTTCATCGACTCGGCTGATTACTATAAATATACCTATGCTACCGACGCCCTTGGCTTTAAGTACATCATGGATTATGCCGAGGAACGCAACCTACCCTGCGTCATTTCGTTCAGCGAAGGCTCCAATCAAGATTTACATGGCGATGACCAACTCTACTACGCCATTCTGGACAGTTTGTCAGGCCCTGGCCGCATCATCGTAGCCTCTGCCGGAAACGAAGGAGCTAAGAAGTCATTTTTCCGCAAACCAATAGGGAAAAAATCGGCCGGTACGTTCGTTTCTGACAGCAGAAACTCGCTTTATTTCACGCTGAAATCAACCCAACCCTTCACACTCCGCCTGACCAGCTATGGTCAGAACATCGAAACGCTGACCATACCAACGACGCAAGTGTTGGCCTGTGCTGACTCACTCTTCACCGACACCGTCACACTGGGCGGCAAAACCTATCGCTTGCGCATCATGGGCTATGCGTCCAGCTACCATTCAACAGAAACCGCATACGATGTCTTGGTGAAGACGGATGACGAGGTGGGACTGTCCATTCCGTTTTCATTTGAAGTAGTGGGTTCCGATTGTGAGATAGAAGCCTATCGCGGCAGTGGCAATTGGACCGACAATGCCTTGGCTCCGCAGCTCAACGCAGGCGAGCGAACACACAACATTCTCTCACCTGGCAGCGCACCGTCCGTGATATGCGTGGGTGCCTCATCCTACCGAACGGCCATCACCAACTACCGAGGCGAACGACGCGTGTACGATCAGGGCACACAAGGGCAACGAGGCGAATACAGTTCGGTAGGCCCCACCTACGACGGACGCATGAAACCAGACGTATTGGCACCCGGCACCAACATCATCTCATCATACAGCAGCTATTACCTGGAGGCTAATCCCAACGCCTTTGACGTGCAGTCTGACGTTGCCCATTTCAACTTCAAGGGTCGGCAGTACGCTTGGAACAGCAATTCAGGCACCTCCATGTCAACCCCTGTCGTTGCGGGTGCCATCGCCCTGTGGCTACAAGCCAAGCCTACGTTGACGAAAGAAGAGATTATGAACGTGCTGGCACACACCTGTTCACATACCGACCCGTCACTCACCTACCCCAACAATCAGTATGGCTACGGACAGATAGATGTCTACAAAGGTCTGCTATATATATTAGGTGTAAGTGGCATCGAGGCCATCACGCAGCATCAACCCAGGGGAATCCGTTTTACCGTACAGCATGATGGCTTGGTACAAATGCAGTTACACGATGTGGCTTCTCATCATTTTTCGGTATCGGTATACGCCGTATCAGGCATGTTGTTGAAACAAATTCCTTTTCCAGCAGGCCAAACATCCTATTCACTGGACTTATCAACCTTGCCAAAAGGTGTGTATGTGGTGCAGGTAAACAGCCACGCCGCATCCATGACCGGCTCAACACTCATCCGACGATGACGAAGATAGAACGTGACCAAGAAACCATCCGGTTGATGATAAACCTCTATTGTCGGCATCGCCTACACTTAAATGAGGTTCCCGAAGCGTACAGGCAGTTGGGCGATTATGCCTGTGAACGACTGCAACGGTGTAAGTTTGGCGAACAAAAGCCCGCATGTAAAGACTGTCCCGTGCATTGTTACAGACCCGAGATGCGCCAAAAGATTCGTGAGGTGATGCGCTGGGCAGGTCCTCGCATGGTATTCTATGCACCGGTTGCCACCTGTCGACATTTGATACAAATTCTTCGCTTTTCGTTTAAGGCTGGTTCTATAAATTAGCTTTGTTAGATTTTGAACTTATTTTTGAGGTCAAAATGCAAGAGAGTGAAGGAGTGTAGCGAGCTACACGACTGAACGAACTTACATTTTGAACTAAAAAAGAAGCCAAAAGATAACAAAACGTATTTCATAAAAATTTAATGACTTTATGCGGCGGTAATTTATAGAACCAGCCTTAAAATGTATCCCCATCATTAGGTATTTTGTAAAAACCATCATTTTTAGGTATTGTAGGGTCATCAAATTGTTCATACCTTTGCGTCGAACAAAAGTAAAAACGTAAAATTAAATAGAACAATCATGAAACCAACAGTAGTTATATATGGCTCATCGACAGGAACCTGTCAGGCCATCGCAGAGAAAATTGCCAAGAAATTGGGTGTTGAAGCCGTTGACGTAACCGACCTCACAGCTGACATTGTAAACAACAACGACAATCTTATCCTCGGAACTTCCACTTGGGGTTCGGGCGACATGCAGGACGATTGGTACGAAGGAGTTGAGGTGCTTAAAGGCGTAGGCCTGTCAGGAAAGACCGTAGCCCTGTTTGGATGCGGCGACTGCGAATCTTACAGTGACACATTTTGCAGCGGCATGGCCGAACTAAGTCAAGCCGTAGAAGGTGCCAACATCATAGGTGCCGTATCAACCGACGGATACACCTTTGATGACAGTGATGCCGTGGTGGATGGAAAGTTTTTAGGACTGGCACTTGACGACCTCAACGAAGAAGACAAGACCGACGAACGCATCGACGCATGGATCAACGACATCAAGGGAAGTCTGTAAACGTGACGAAGAAACCATAACCCCGTTGGCCCGACAAGCATGAAAACCGCAGAAACCATACCAGGAGAGTTGAAGGTACTCATGAACCATATCTATGAGTACAAGAAGGGAGTGCGACAAATGGTGCTCTACACCTTCAACAAAAAATACGAGGAGTTTGCGGTGAACCGATTGGAGAATCAAAACATCGACTATTTCATTCAGCCGGCGGGTAACCATACGCTGAATCTGTTTTTTGGCAGAGCAGCTTGCATCGATGCCGTTCGCCACATGATTGACAAACCGCTCAACAAGCTGACACCCGAAGAGGATTTCATCCTGGGTGCCATGTTAGGCTACGACATTCGCCTGCAATGCGAACGGTATTGTCAACGCAAATGTAAGAAATGTGATGGGACGTGCGCCGAGTGCGATACCGCTATCAAGCACGAAACCTCATAAAATATAAAATAAACTTTTTTTCAGATCTTGTTCGCTAAATAAAGTATTCATAATGTTTTTGTATAATATGTCAAAGCTGCCTGTGAAGGTGGCTTTTTCATTTTCATGCGGCATCGCAAACCGGTTCAACACCCAGAACCGTCAATGCGGCAGCTGGTGGGTTCAGCCCTCCCCGACTTCAGTCCGGCTTCTTCAGGGTTCAGCGTCACCGTTCCGTCTTCCAAAACAAAGCACGGAATGCCCGCATAGCCTTTTTTCTTAGCCTCATCAAAGACTGGATGAGTGTCGCGTAGGCGCAAATACTCTTTCAACAGCCTAACATGCTCACCGATATCAATCACCTGATACCTGCTGTCGCCCTCCACCTGTCTGTCAACTGCCACGCAATCGGGGCACGACTTCATACCATAAATTTTAATCATACCGTCTCTTTTTTATTTCATAAAACTATTGTCAAAATCACCTTCAGCCCTCGCTGAAACAGGTTCGCTTACCATGCAAATATAAGTTTTTTATCTCACAAAAACAAACAAAAAACATAAAGAATAAAGCCTAAAATCCAAAAGCATGGAGATTGGACGGCAAAGGCATAGAGTTTGGAGGGCAAAGGCATAGAGATTGGAGGACAAAGGCATAGAGATTGAAAACCAACACTTTTGCGTATGCAATTGCATGTTGAAGTTGAACTTACCTCAACACATTTTTTGCACATTTCTTGTGTCAATCAAATCTTTTTCTTACCTTTGCATCCGCTAAGAAACGGGCAAGTCTTTTACGGCCAGCTCCCTTTGAATCCCCCAGGGTGGGAACGCAGCAAGGGTATTAGGTTGTAGCGGCGCGATAAGAGTAGCTTGCCCACCCGCCTCTTTAGCTCAGTTGGCCAGAGCACGTGATTTGTAATCTCGGGGTCGTTGGTTCGAAT
>CAKOVA010000107.1 GCA_934120735.1 uncultured Prevotella sp. | reverse complement strand
CAATATTGTCACCAAGGCGGCAGCCCGCACTTCACTCACAGCTCGCATGGAGAGTGGCTCGTATGGCAATTTCTCCACCGGTCTAAGAGGCAACATTGCCCGTGATAACTGGAACAACCAGCTTTCTCTTTCGGGCACTCGAAGCGATGGTTATTCACGCAGTAAGGCAGGAAACCTGAACGCTGATTACCGTACACTCAAGTCGTTTTATCAAGGAAGCTACCAAGACAGTTGGGTTGATGTAAAATGGCATGCAGGCATGAGCTTGAAAGATTTTGGCGCAAACACATTCTATGGCGTAAAATGGGACAACCAGTTTGAACATACTTTCAAGACGTTCACAGCCATACAAGCCGAAAACAAGCAAGGTAAATTTCACCTTCGCCCATCTGTTTATTGGAACCGGGGCATGGATAGGTTTGAGTTGTTTCGCGGAGAACCTAACAAATATCCCTTCAACTACCACCGAACCGACGTGTATGGCGTTAATCTGAATGCCTACTTTGATTGGGTTGGAGGTAGAACTGCCTTTGGTGCTGAGCTGAGACACGAAGACTTGATGAGTGGAAACCTTGGGGAGAAGCTCGAGAACCCACAACACATTCATGGCACTGACCGTCAGTACACCAACGGATTGCAACGCACCAATACGCAATTTGTATTTGAACATAACGTGCTGCTCAATAGGTTCACCCTCTCGGCAGGCTTGATTGCCGTGAAAAACAGTCAGGCGAACATGAACATGCGTGTGTATCCAGGGGTAGATATGAGCTATCGCATCGGTGATGCCTTCAAGCTTTATGCCTCGTACAATACCTCACTGCGCATGCCATCCATGACGGAATTGTTCTATTCTGTAGGTGGTCACAAGGCAGACAAGCACCTCAAACAAGAGGAACTGTCCGCTCTCGAGGGCGGTATCAAGTTTGGCAACCCTTACATCAACGCCAAGATAGCCGTTTATTACAATCATCACAAAAACCTGATAGACTGGATACAAGACGGTACACGCAATGAAAAAAATGAATTGGTGTGGAAGAGTGTCAACTTTGGCGTGATTAATTCGTTAGGTGTTGAGAGTAGTTTCGACTTTAATTTCCTGCACATTTTGCCATCACAGCGCTTCTTGAAGAATGTGTCTTTGGGTTATTCCTTTATCAATCAAGACCACAAGGAGGAAAAAGGCATTGTCAGCAAATATGTCTTAGAATATCTCAAGCACAAGTTTGTGGCTGATGCACAGCTGCATCTCATTGGAAAATTGGATTTAGGCGTGTCTTGTCGTTATCTCGACCGTATGGGAAACTACAAGGACAGAGAGGGAGTAGCCCACTCGTACAAACCTTATAGCGTGGTGGATGCACGTCTGACGTGGAACGAAAGCAACTGGAAGGCGTACCTCAATGCCAACAACATTTTGAACAAGACCTACATGGACGCAGGCAATGTGCCACAACCTGGAATTTGGGTGGTGGCCGGTGCTGCCGTTACGCTGTAGGATTTAACGGCTGTTATCATCAATATGGCCATCGCTACCGATGGTATAAAGACCGCACTACCAATATCTACAATCTCGCAGATGTGTTATCCACGCTGCGAGATTGTATGTTGAAAGTAAATGAATGAACCCTTCTATCATTCTCGCTTTTAGCCCATATTCGGGACATTCAACCATAAAACACAGCTCTTGTTGGGACAATCAAAAACTTGGGGGCTACCAATCGGTAGCCCCCAACCAACACAAAAACTAAACTAGACTTAACTAAACTAATTAGAGATTTTCACAAACCTCCATATAGTTGCCTGCAAATATAGTAAAGTTTTCTAGAAAACCATAGAAAAAAACGTTTTTTTTATTTTAATAGATTCAACTTCAAAATCGAGAGTGCCCATATCTCTGTAATTACCGTGGTTAGGGGACAATCGCGCAATCTCTCGAGAAATGCACTTTCAAACTTTATGAGAAAACTTTACCCTGATGATGACCAAGATGAAAAGATGTCAAAGCATGATAGTCACATGTTAATATAAGGTGCAACTGAGCCGGTGTAATAGACGGTTGTGCAAGCTGTGCATGCGGGTAAAATAGTCTTCACAGGATACACGGTTGTGAATATTTATGTTGACAAATGTGTCTGTTTATCGATTTTTTGTTATCTTTGTGGTTGAACGATGTTCGCCGCTATGATTCTGTTGGCCTAATGTTTAGCTCTAGGTTTGCCGATTCAAAGTGTGACAAAAAACGATTGAATGATGGATAATCAGGAAAATAAAGAAGTGACAAGGTGGAGCAAACTCATGTTTGCCATCTTGAATATCCCGGGGGCCAAGGTTGATAGAGTTGAATTTTTAGTGGAAGCTTTGCGTCCTCATTGCACCGACGAGGAAATCAAAAAGGCTGCCTTACAGCGTCCGATTGATGTCGTTTCGGAAAAATTAATCGCAAAAATCGCTGGTGATTGCATAGTCAAAGAGGCCAAGATGGCAACCCTTGTCTCGACGTTAACAGGCATACCTGGTGGGGCAGCGGTGTTCGTCGCCATACCCATTGACCTGTTGCAGTATTACTACCACACTTTGATCATTGCTCAAAAGTTGGCCTATCTATACGGCTATCCAGACCTGAGAGAGCGAGACGGAAAGATGAAGGATTCGGCTTACGATTTATTGACCATCTTCTTAGGAGCGATGCTGGGGTCGGATGTTGCTAATCAAGCTGTCAAGGAGGTTGCACGCGCACTTTCTGAGGACATGGCGTCTCGTTTGCCACAGGTCAATGTGCCTACCAATGTTTGGCTTCCCTTTGTAAAAAGCATGTCGAAATGGGTGCGTGGGAAAGTTACCAAAGGCTCTTTGACCAAGCGTTTGAGCAAGGTTGTCCCCGTGGTGGGTGGTGCTGTGGCTGGCTATTTAACCTACGCATCGTTCAAACCGAATGCCAAGCAGCTGCAGAAGGTGATGGCAGAAGATGCGCTTTTGTTTAAAACTAGCGACGAATAGTGGGATTTAGACTCTGGTGTTGTCCTGGTATACTATTTTTTCTTTGCTGTGAATCAAATGATGTAGGCGCGTCTTTTTTGCTGGTTCTGGGTTTGTTACAATTGTAATATCCTTTTGCCGTCATGAAGTAGAAGTGCTGGTTGAATATGATTTTTATTTAACAACAAGATGTTGAATCCTTGGCTTGTAGACAAACAGATACGTTGCTGTGTGTAAATTAGCCAAATATGAACAAGTGCTGTATGTTATTCATTCATAGGTAGTTACATTCTTCTCTTGTAGTTTTCCCTCTCATTCCTTCACTATTTGAGGCCAAAAGCATTGAGTTAAGCCTGTAATATCCATGCTTTTGACGTGCAATTGCCTGTAAATTGCCCGCCAAAATGATGTAGATGGAATGAATAACTCATTGCTTTTACATCAAAATCGGCTTTTTCTTATCCGTTCATCTCTTGTTTGCTCCACCTTTGCCTATTGATTTTTTCTAGATTGTAAGTTTCGAAGAACCGTTTTTAGGGCTGTTTTCATGATAAAAAATGTACATTTTGTGCGTAATTACCTCGCTTCGTGATTCATTTTGTTTCACTCTAATATTCTCATAAATGATCATATATAAAAGGTGAAATTATAAACAAACGTTAAATCCTTGTTGTTTTTCAAACTTTTCTGCTCATTTGTTTGGAGGGTATTGCTTTTCGTATTACCTTTGCACTCGCTTTCGCACTAAAAGTTGCGTTAGCGACACAAAGAAGCGTTCTTTGAAAAGATTTACATAAAGACAGAAGTAGTACAAGAAGCATGAGTATTGTTAAAGATGCTCATGGGTGAACATTTACGAACCGTTCAATTCTTATTAGAAACGAACAAAGGTGAGAATACTTTTAAATTCTGGAGTTTCGTTCTGAACAGAGAAAACGAAGTTGGTATGATAGGCGTGTTCTGGCTTGAGCCTTATACATGACATTATCATCCATTTCAACTATATTTTACAATGTAGAGTTTGATCCTGGCTCAGGATGAACGCTAGCTACAGGCTTAACACATGCAAGTCGCAGGG
>CAKOVA010000106.1 GCA_934120735.1 uncultured Prevotella sp. | reverse complement strand
ATGTAGAACAGCCTATGTACGGTGGTGTCTTCAAGGCATTGGATGTGGTAACAGGTGAAGAAATTCCTACAGGCAATGCTTACCTGACCGTGCCAATGATGAAGCAGGCTCTGATAGATGAGCTTTATGGAAATCCTGCAAAGGGAATTGAGGGCGTTGGAGCCACTGGTAAGCAGGTTCTCTATCTGGACTATACCAACCTATACTCCGTGCATATCCCTGATGCCGGCGAGATGAATGAGATGAAGTCGTCGCTCAATCCCAACTGTCTCATCTACTTCCCAGAACGCACTTGCTATAAGATGGATAACTATGTACAGAAGACCCAGAGCGGAGACTATCGTGCATGCAAGAACATCGTGATAACCGACCGTCAGCCTTTCTATGCCCCTTACAAGATAACCGTCCCGGCAGAGAACTATGCAAGCTATACGCGTGAGATTACCATTCCTGCCAATGGCAAGGTAGCCTACGCAACGGTGGTTCTGCCATTTACCTTAGAGGTTACAGGTGGGGTACATACCAACGAAGATGGACTATGCTCGTTCAAGGTGAGCAAGATGACGCCAGAGAACTGTTTGGCATTAGATGATGGCGAGTACGCCTCTGCCCTGAGCTATCGCGGTAAGGCAAAGTTCGACCTGATTACAGAAACACACACAGAAGCCAATGTGCCATACATGGTGGAGGTGACGACGGCTCCAACGGATGCGAACATCTCGTTCATAGCTAAACAGAAGGGTTCTGACATCATGGCAACGAAGGGAAGTGCGATGAATGCTACTGATTACACATTCAGTGGAGAAACGGCAACAGGCAAGATAGGTGCTACGACTTATAACTTCCATAACTACGGTTCGTATGCAGGAAAGAAAATCGACAGGACTGCAAAGAAAGTGTTCTATTTTGCAAAGAACATGTATTTGAGCTCCACCAATCTAAGGCCAGAATTCCCGTATGTTTATGTATATCCATTCCGTGCATACTACGAGTATAGCTCTGCGGGTGCTCCTGCCAAGCTGTTCTCCTTCTGGGCAACTCTTGACGGGGAGTTTGGTGCACCAACCGGAATTACTGACGCTAATGTGGTGCCCGATTTGGCGGTTGCCCCAGGAGAAGGAAGTCTAACAGTTTCGGCAAGAGAGGCCACCGTGGTGAAAGTTTATGGCAGCAACGGCGTGATGGTATGGTCAGTGAGCCTTGATAGAGGTGAGACCCAGACCGTGATTCTGCCAGGTGGACTTTATGTAGTGAATGGAAAGAAAATCATCGTAAAATAGTTAAGGAGGAAATCGTCATGAAAAAGCAATATATAGCACCGGAAATTATATCCGTCAACACCTGTTATGGGCAATTGATGCAAGGAAGTTATAATGACCACGCAGACAGCAAGCAATTTGAATTTAAAGTAGAGGATGAGGAGCTTGAGGATTTAACAGATAGCGGATATCGTAAATACAAGCTTTGGGATTCAGAAGATTTCGACTACTAAACTTTCCTCATTACGATGTGTATTTAGTTTAGGTGATCCGGGCAGGGCGATGAGTTTTGTCCGGATCTGTTTTGTGCTACATCTTTTTCGAGTATGATGACAGAAACATAAAAACAGGATGGTTTGCTTTGACTTTTCCTCTATTTGTCTTACCTTTGCAAAGAAGGCCGTGATAACGCTCGCCGCACCGTAAATGGCGTGCGTCGGCAGCTAAGAAGATAAATTTTATGGAAGACATGGATGCGAAGAAAGGTTACACGGTCAACGTCCGCGGTAGATTGGTTGACCTCTCGAGACCGCTGGTGATGGGAATTCTGAATGTTACGCCCGACTCCTTTTACCAAGGGAGCAGAAAACAGACGGAAGCAGAGATTGCCCAGCGCACCAACCAGATAATAGAAGAAGGTGGTGAGATGATTGATGTGGGTGCGTTCTCCACACGTCCCGGTGCTTTTGAGGTGACCGAGGAAGAGGAGATGGATAGGCTCCGCCGCGCTTTGGCCATCGTTAGGCGCGAGCGTCCGGAAGCTATTGTCTCGGTAGATACCTATCGGCCTCGTGTGGCTCGCCATTGTGTGGAAGAGTGGGGTGCTGACATCATCAACGACGTGTCTGAAGGCGGACTCACGGGCATTGTCAACACACCGATACACGAGGAAGGGAGCATGTTTGAAACCGTTGCACGGCTTCAGGTTCCATATATCCTCATGTCGGTGAAATCGAATCTGCATGACATGCTGATTGCTTTCGCCAGGGAGACGCAGGAGCTGTATGCCCTGGGCGCAAAAGACATCATCCTGGACCCTGGGTTTGGCTTTGGAAAAACGCTCGACGAGAACTACAAGATCTATCATCACATGGAGCGTTTGCAGGTACTTGACTTGCCGTTGCTGGTGGGGATATCTCGCAAAAGCATGATATTCAAGTTGCTGGGCGGTGATCCTACAACATCTCTAAATGGCACGACGGTACTCAACACCATCGCGTTACAGAAGGGAGCTTCCATTCTGCGCGTGCACGATGTGCGAGAAGCTGTGGAGGCCTGTAGGATTTACGAGAGAATGCAAGGGGTGTGATGGGGCACAATAGCCTCACCCCCAATGGCCTCACGCCCCCAACGGCCTTACCCCAACAGCCTCACCCCCAACCCCTCCCCAAAGGGGAGGGGAGTGATTAGCCTTTTGGGTTGCGAAACTATCAACTTGTAAACTCGTAAACTTGTCAACTAAAAAAACTCACAAAATGATTCCATTCGAAATAGGTACGAAAGATATCATTGATATCCTGTTAGTGGCATTGATGCTCTACTATGTATATCGGTTAATGAAAGAAAGCCGTTCGCTCAATGTCTTTATCGGTATATTGATATTTATCTTCATCTGGCTGTTTGTCAGTCAAATATTGGAGATGCGCCTGCTGGGTTCTATTATGAACAAGCTGGTAAGCGTCGGTGTAATCGGCTTGATTATCCTGTTTCAGGAAGAGATTCGTCGTTTTTTGTATGAGTTGGGTGCGCATCAGCGCTTCCAGGCTTTTTCCAGGCTTTTCACCAATAGCGATAAACAAGGCGAGGAGGATAAGGAAACCATTGTACCCATTGTGCTGTCGTGCATGAGTATGGCTAAGAGCCATGTGGGGGCACTGATTGTCATTGAACGAGGAATGCCCTTGAATGATATCGTGGAAACGGGCGATGTCATCGATGCCAAGGTAAATCAACGACTGATAGAAAATATCTTTTTCAAGAACTCGCCTTTGCATGATGGTGCCATGATTATTTCTAAAAAGCGCATCAAAGCTGCTGGCTGTATCTTGCCAGTGTCGCACGACTTGAGTATACCAAAAGAGTTGGGATTGCGCCATCGGGCTGCTGCCGGGGTTACGCAAAACACGGATGCCATTGCGGTGGTTGTTTCTGAAGAAACAGGTCGTATCAGCGTGGCCATGAAGGGAGGATTTCGGTTGAGATTGTCGGCAGAAGAATTGGAGAGCTTGTTGGCCAAGGAAATGGAGGCTTGACCCTCGGTATGCTTTTTCCGATGCTTTTGAACGAAGGATGGGGGGAGGAATAGAAAGTCTATGGTAGTGGGTTTGCTGAAATAGGGCCCTATATATAATAAGGTGAAAACAGCCGTGAAAGACTCCTTAATTACAAACAAACGTTAAATTATCGTCTTTTTCCAAACTTTTTTGCTCGTTTGTTTGGAGGGTATCACTTTTCGTATTACCTTTGCACTCGCTTTCGCACTAAAAGTTGCGTTAGCGTTACAAAGAAGCGATCTTTGAAAAGATTTACATAAAGACAGAAGTAGTACAAGAAGCATGAGTGTTTTTTTTATAGCACTCATGGGTGAATTTTTACGAACCGTTCAATTCTTACAAGAAACGAACAAAGGTGAGAATACTTTTAAATTCTGGAGTTTCGTTCTGAACAGAGAAAACGAAGTTGGACTGATAGGTGTGTTTTGGCGCGAGCCTTATACATGATGTTATCATCCATTTCAACTATATTTTACAATGTAGAGTTTGATCCTGGCTCAGGATGAACGCTAGCTACAGGCTTAAC
>CAKOVA010000105.1 GCA_934120735.1 uncultured Prevotella sp. | reverse complement strand
CACGTATATAGAGTTGTACCACTTCATCGGCATCACGTGCCCCCGTGTTCTTTACGGTAATAGTAGCAGTTATCTTCTTGCCATCCTGCCACTCGGTAGCTTCCTGGTTCCCATTGATGCCTGCCTCCTGACTGCTAATCTTGAAGTTACTATAGTCGAAGGTAGTATAGCTCAAACCATAACCAAATGGATAGAGAGGACCATTGCTTACATCCAGACAGTTGCTGGCAAACTTGGCAAACCTCATATTATCATCAGCCACAGGACGGCCGGTGTTCTGATGGTTGTAATACAGAGGCTCCTGTCCTGTAGTCTTAGGCATGGAGGCTGTAAGCTTACCTGAAGGCACCTTGTCTCCAAAGAGTACGTCACAGAGTGCATCACCCACCTCAGAACCGCCAAACCATACGTTCATGATGGCTGATACATGCTGCTGTTCCCAAGAAAGGACTGTTGGGCGACCTGCAAAGTTGAGAAGTACCACAGGCTTACCCATCTTTACGAGTTCTGCCAGAAGCTCATGCTGAACATCGGGCATCTCCAGGTTGGTTCTGCTGCCACATTCACCAGTCATGTCGGCACTCTCACCCATAGCACATATTATCACGTCAGCATCCTTCGCTACCTGCAAGGCTTCAGCCTTCATTTTTGCCTCATCACCCCAGCTGATAGGATTGCCAAACTCGCCATTCTTCTGAAGTTCACGGTTTCTCCAGATATTACTTCCCTGTGTATGTAATAAGGTGGCTTTTCCGCGGAGTGCATTCTCCATCGCCTCCTTGATAGTGGTGTATTTATCAGGAGTCTGCGCCACACTCCATGTACCGGCAATGTTGTTACGGGTATCGGCAAGTGGACCTATCAGAGCAATCTTTCCCTCTTTCTTCAAAGGCAGAAGATTTCCTTCGTTCTTCAGGAGTACGAAAGTTTCAGTAGCTATATTACGAGCCACCTTCCTATTTTCCTGAGTGTAGATTTCACTCCTGCTTCTCTTGGCGTTACAATAACGGTATGGATCACTGAACAATCCCAGCTTATATTTTGCTTCCAGGATGCGACGGCAGGCGGTGTTGATATCCTCCTCGCTCACCTTCCCTTCCTCAACGCTTTGTGCAAGATGCTTCACAAAGGCACTGGAACACATATCCATGTCTGTACCAGCTTTTAGAGCCTGTTCAGAAGCTTCTTTCAGATCAGCAGCAGTACCATGCTTCAGCATCTCCTTGATGGACTCATAGTCGGTGACAAGAAGCCCCTTGAATCCCCATTGCTTTCTCAAAACATCAGTCATCATCCATTTGTTGGCAGTGGCAGGAATGTAATCAATGAGATTGAAAGATGACATTACACTTCCTACACCGGCCTTTACCACAGCTTCATAAGGTGGTAAGTACTGGTTCATCATACGTATCTTACTCATATCCACTGTATTATACTCCTTTCCGCTTTCCACGGCTCCATAGAGAGCAAAGTGCTTGAAACATGCCATGATACGGTTGGCTCTCAAAATTTCGTCGGTGCGCATATCCACCCCTTGATAACCTTGGGTAAGCGCAGCACCCATCACACCGCTCAGATATGGATCTTCACCATTTCCCTCGGCAATACGTCCCCAACGGGCATCGAGAGCCACATCCACCATCGGAGAAAACGTCCAGTTGATACCATCAGCACTCGCTTCCTTTGCCGAAACTTCTCCCACCTTCTTCATCGCCTCTGTATCCCATGAGCAAGAAAGAGCTAATGGAATCGGAAACATGGTTTCATAACCATGGATTACGTCCATGCCCACAAGCAACGGGATACCCAGGCGATTGTTCTTGATAGCGATGTCTTGCAGGGCCTTGATTTTATCAAGCCCCTTGATATTGAACACACCACCCATATTACCCTGAGCGATGTCACTACCCACCTGCGAACTTTGTACACTTCCAGTGGTGATGTTACCAGCCACCATCAGGTTGAGCTGGCCAATCTTTTCCTGAAGGGTCATCTTTGCCATCAGTTGGTCAACGAACTGTGACATGGGCAAAATCTTGTCATCTCTTGTGGCTGATGATTGCTTCTTGCCTTTCTTGACAGAAGTCTTAGCCTTCTCTTGAACCTTGTTGGCAGCCGTGGTGGTAACTGGTAGCATGAACGAACTTGCCAATACGAGTGTAAGTGATAAAACTGTTGTTTTCATTGTTGTCTATTCATTTTGATTGCATTTGGGTACAAAGTTACTAAAAAAATAGGTACAAAAAAGAAATATGGGTTAAAATGTGGAAATTTTGTTGTGACAAAATTATAATTCTTGCCATCTACTGAAAAAATATATCTATTTGTCTAACCTATTAGTAAATAATACCACAATGATATCTATAAAGGACCTCTCTGTTTGCATCCAGAAATTCTGTTACCTTGTTGTTCTCTATCCTGATCTCAACAAGTTCTCGAATCAGACCTCCAAACTCAGACCAATAACAACAACTAACATAATACTTGTTCTCATATCGAGTAACTCTAGGAGTCACATCACAGGCCAAGGCTTCCTCAGGAAGATCATTTTCTTCTTCATAAATATCTGAAGGTTTTAGAGGACGCTCACCTCGTACTTTTGTTGACCGAACTTTAATCTTTGAAAGATCATCTTTGGAGAAAACACTGAACCTTCGGTCATAATTCCCATGCCAATGCTTAGGAAGATGATGCCACAGCTTGCATAAGAAATATACCTGTAAAGCACATAATGGAGAGTCTTCCACCTCGATAAAATCTAAAAAATTTGTAGTCAAGTTTCCATTTGGTTCCTTGATATTGATGAAAGTACGTCCACCAATTCCGCTACCATCAGGATACACGAGTTCCAAACTATACCCTTCCGATAATTTTATTTTGTCTAACACACCTAATATTTTCTCACCAATAGAAGGAATGTGTTCACCTGCAACCATCATTAGCAATTCTTCATGCGTTCTAAGCGAGCCGAAATTTATACGCAGCAATTTTCTGCCAATCATCACAATCACAGCAGCATCCACCAAAGAATCGTGGCATTTCTCAAAATTCTCCACAGCCTGTTTTTTCATAGCCTGTTCCTTTTCTTTTGCCCGTTCTTCTTTCTCTTTCTGTAAAACAATACACTCTCCTGTGCTACCCCAAATGTAGTAAACAGGAATAGACAAAAGCAATCCCAACAGTATGATAGGGGCAAAAGCAAATAGCAAAAGCCAGACAAGCCAAACATCACGACGAAAAATCTTCTCTTTCTCCGTGAACTGCATATACAAAGAAAATGATAGCAATAAGAGCCATGCTATCCCATATGTAATAATCAAAACCTCCATAGTTCCTTCCCAACAAATGAGATGATACAATATAATTATACTAATCAGATGAAAACTGGTTTGCTTAAGTTACTAAAGACTCCAGCATTTCTATTCACTCTAAAATAGATTCACCAACAAGAGCAGCTAATTGCTCATGCATTTTTGGCGAATAATGACAAAATTCATTTTCAACCATTCATCCATATACATGAATTCTAAAATTAATATTGGATCCAAAATTACCGTTAAATATTGAAACGACAAAAAATGGCTCAATATTTTCACCTTATTTAAATATAGAGATTAGAGACAAGAACCCATTCACAAATTCTTGAGTATCCACGTATGCGCAAAACTTGCTATCATAGGGATAGCGCTTTGAAATCCAGAATCGTCCCATCTCAGGATGCATGCCTACTGTCTGATGCGAATAATGAAGGTCATATTCTTGTACATGAACAGTGCACACACCGGTCTTTGTATCGATGATGTCATTCAACCATTGCTTAATTCCTGTCAAACATTTGAAAGAAAGAGGCAAATTAAAGACCAGGTTATTAATACGAAACCTAATCAGCATGCTATCCCCTTTTCGCTCCAACTTATACACGATGTTGTCCTTGATAGAAAGAGGGGCAGAAGCCAGGTTAGCTAGCGGACGCAATCTGTCAATCAACCCATCAACCTTTTCATCGATTAGAAGTTTCCCAACAGTGCCGCTATGATCCTCAAAAGGCGGCTCATAATATAGCTCGTAGCATCTAGGCATTTGCCCCCAAACAGCTTTAGCGAAGCATAATCCTTCATAATGCCATGTAATCCAATCAAAGGAAGAATCTGTCGTCGTTTTTACAAAGTCTGTAGCATACACGTATCGCTGTACCCATTCCTCTATTCCCGGTACTACGATACTGAAACGAGGACCCATCGAAGGACACTCATTACAAATCTCGTCACCAAATGCAATAGCACAGCAACTATCACTATCTATATACAAGG
>CAKOVA010000104.1 GCA_934120735.1 uncultured Prevotella sp. | reverse complement strand
TCCCACGGCATGTTGGGCAAAGGTTGCCCTTGAATGATTAATTTGGACATAGAAATGTTATTTCAGTTTACGAGTTTTTAGTTTACAAGTTCACGAGTTGATAGCTTGTTAAACATAAAGTTCAAAGTTCAAAGTTCAAAGTTCAATGTTCTCGGCTATCTATTCCCCTCCTTGGGAGGGGTTAGGGGAGGCTCCAAACGGCACGAACCAGGTGATGAGTAAGGCGGGAATGGTGCATAGCAACACGAATACGAAGAAGTGTCGGTAGCCCAATGCATCGCTCACGGCACCACTCATCATGCCTGGCAGCATTACGCCAAGGTTCATAATGCCACTGGCAAAGGCATAGTGTGACATCTTATGCTTGCCTGGCGCGATTTGTTGCATCATGAAAAGCGTCAGTCCCACGAATCCGAATCCGTAGCCAAAATACTCCAGTCCAATGGCACTGCCAATAAAGACAAGGTCTTGTGGTTGGTAAATGGCCAATAGGTTATATGCCACAAACGGAACGTTGAACACCAAGGCCAACGAAAATAGACTCTTCTTCAATCCCCGATGAGCGATATAGTAGCCGCCCAAGATAGATCCAATCACAAAGGCGGCAGCACCCACGGTGCCATAGCACAGGCCAATCTGTTGCTCTGTCATGCCCAAACCTTGCTCCGAAACAGGTGCTTTGAGGAAGAGCGGCACAATCTTCATCACAAATCCTTCGGCAAACCGATAGAGAATGATGAAGCATATATAATAGGTAATATGTTTCTTTTGGAAGAACTCTGCGAACACTGCCCACAACTCCGTCCATACTTCACGGGCACTCTTCTTGTGTTGGGCCTGTTTGCCGTCGGTTGGAAGAATGAAAAAGTGATAGCATCCCAATGCCAGCATGGTCACACCAACGATGAGCATGATGAGCATCCACGCCTTGGTCACGCCATAGCTCTTGATGAATATTCCCGCCAGATACACCAGTCCACCCGTGGCAAATATCTTCGCCACGTTGTAAAATGCACCTTGCCAACCTATCCAACGTGCTTGTTCTTCGGTAGACAGTACCGACATATACGTTCCGTCGGCGGCGATGTCGTGTGTGGCACCGCTCATGGCAATCACGGCCAGGATGCCAATGGTGATGGCAAAGAAGTCGGAAAGGTTCAAGGCGAAAGCCAACAAAGCAAACATCAAGCCACAAAGCAATTGGGTAAGCACCACAAAAAACTTCTTGGTCTTGTAGATTTCAAGGAACGGACTCCAGATGGGCTTCAATGTCCAAGGCAGCATAATCAGTCCTGTCCAAAAGGTGATTTGCGTGTCAGAGATACCCATGCCTTTGTACATCAGCGACGTCACCATGTTGAGCACCACAAAGGGCATGCCCATGGCGAAATACAGTGTAGGCACCCATGCGATGGGACTTGTCTTCCTCGGGTGAGGGTAGGTTGGTTTTTCTTTCATTTTTTAATACAACAACATGTGCAACATATAACGGATGCCTTATAAATTTGTTTGTTCAGCATCGGTTGGCAGTGCTGGTTTGTCCATGGAGGCGGCTGTTTCATCAACAGATTCAGCAGATTCAACAGGCTCGGCTGTCGTGTCAACGGCATCTGTTGCTGTGGGGGTGGTGGGCGTTTGTTTGTATTTTCGGTTCACCGACATTACCTTAAAGGCATCGATGCACTCGATGACACCATACAATACGAGGGTCCAGCCAATGACAAAGAGCGGTGCCTGGGCTATCCATTGGGGTTTTATGATGGCGATGCCACCGATGAAAAGCACCACGCAGGGCAGCAGCCAGAAGATGATGTGCACGCGGATGATGCGGTTGATGGCCGCCAACACCACAAACTGGTTGATGGCTCCCAATATAAGCACGGCGGCGATGATGTACACCAATCCAGTTGTAAAGACGGTAGGCATCAGTGCCAGTACGGCACCTAGCACCATACTGCCGATGCCCACCACGGGGAAGGTGGGGCGGAAGCCGGAGATTTGCCGACCGTTGGCGTCAAACACCACGGTATCATCGCGGTGCTTGCGGTCAATAAGGTAGGTGATGCACGAAATGAGTCCGGTAATCAAGAATAGCACACCAATGAGAATGGTGAGCCATGTAACGGTTTCTTCGCGGTAACGGATGAGTAATGCGCCAATGATGATGGACACCAGCGCACGGATGAATGTGTTTTGTACTGTTTTCATACGATTTGTAATATGTTTACAAATGTACGAACTATCTCCCACAAATGCAATACTTTTCGTATTTTTGTATCCTAATATTCCATTCTATGACAACATTGTATTTGGTCAGACATGGTGAAACGGTGGACAATGCCGCTCATCTCATGCAGGGACAGACGCAAGGCAGACTCAATGTGGTTGGCCTCAGGCAGGCCGAAGAACTGCGCGAACGGTTCCGAAAGCTGCACGTTGATGCGTTTGTGTCCAGTGATTTGCGTCGGGCCATGGAGACGTGTGAGGTGATAGCTGCACCGCATGGCATCAAGGTGCAGACAACACCGCTGCTGCGTGAGCGCGACTGGGGTGACTTTACGGGCAGATACATTCCCGATTTGCAAGACTTGCCCTTCCCCGAGAATGTAGAGTCGTTGGAAGAAATGAAGCATCGCGCCCAGCAGTTTCTCGAAGAGATGAGCAGCCGTTACCCCCATCAAACGGTGTTGGCCGTGGGGCATGGCATCATCAACAAGGCGATACAGAGCGTGTTCTATCATCGACCCATGAGTGAAATCAAGAAAATGGAAAACGCTGAGGTGAGAGTGCTGAACCTTCAATAAGTAGGGGACGTGATCAATCACGCCCCCTACGGTTATGGTTTGTTATGGGCGTACCGTAACGACGAGTTGATGAGCCCAGCGAATAATCACGCCCTTATGGAAAAGAATCAATCACCGGCGGCCTCCAAAACTTCTGCCGCCACCTTGTGTTCCCCTCGAATTGCCACCTGATCTTGATGGTGGACTATAGCTTTTTGATGGCGAACTGTAAGACCTACTGGGTGCTGAATAGCTCCTTGATGGTGGGCTATAGCTTCTTGATGGTGAACTATACGACCGGCTTGGGGAAGAACTCCTCGACGGTGGACTATAGCTTCTCGATGGCGAACTATACGACCGGCTGGGAGAAGAGCTTCTGGATGGGGTAGAAGAGTTGGGTGTGAACGTACGGTTGGGTATGGTTGACCTAACGCCTGTCGACTCGTCACGACCAAACCTGTCTCCACTTCTGCTGCCGTTGCCGAACGAACCCGGCTGGGTAACGGTGGTTCGCGTACTGCTCCGTCGGTTACCAAAGCTGCTGCCGCTGCGGTTGGGCGCAGCGTTGTATCGGCGGTTATCACTCGAGCCGTAGCTTCTTGACGGACTATCGTAGGTTGAGATGATGCGACGCGGGCCGTTGCCGAACGAGCGGCTGCCGTTGCTATAGTATCCGCGGTTGTATCCATCGCGCATGCCTATCCTGTCATAGCCTCGTCTGGGACCGTAGTCGCGGCCATAGTACCACGATCGGTTACCATTGCGGTGCCAGCTGTGACCTCCGCGGTACACGGCGTAGAAGCGTGGTGTACCGAAATAGAAGTAGTCACGGTATGGATAGCGGGCATACACACCGAAGTGCCAATAGCCTGCGTTCCAGTAGAGTGGACGATAGAAATAACTGGCATCGCGGTACATGCGGTACTGCCAGTCGAGCAGAATGTAACTTAAGTCCAGGTTGCGGCGCTCCCAGTAGAGGCCGTACAGGTCGTCGTAGTGGTCGATGCTCATCAGGTAGTCGAGGTTAATCTCATAGGCAGCCTCATATTGGTCATCGGTGAGGTTTAGTTCGTATGCCATCTTGTCCGTCAGGAACAGGGCCTGCCGACGCGCTTGGTTGTAACTCATGGCCTGGGCTGATACCGTGAGTGCAAGCAGTGAAACCAGGGAAATAATCAGCTTTTTCATCATGAAATATTTTTAATATTGTGAATATATACGTCCTTGTGATGTCCGTGTGGATAACAGAACAGCAACGATGCGTTGTTTCCGTCCATCCGTTTCTCATTCTTTATCACATCGCAAATGTAACGATTATCATTCATGAATGAAAAGGTTTTTCCCTAAACCATGAGGGGAAAATCCCTATCGCCGCTCTCTCACGAATCTGTTTAAGAGTTCTTTGGCAGTCCTTTTATCCCTGCAAGCAATTCCTGATAACCCATGTCCTTGCTTATATCATTTATGACCTGTTCTTTAGGGCGGTTCTATAAATTACCACCGTAAAGTTTTATTTATGTTTGACGGTTTACGTTTTGTCATCTTGTGGTCTTTTTTGGGTTCAATTCGCTTGTTCGTTCAGTCGTATAGCTCGCTATACTCCTTCACTCACAAACAAATTGACCACCAAAAACAGCCTCGCAATCTGACAAAGCTAATTTATAGAAACGCCCTTAATTGTTTGG
>CAKOVA010000103.1 GCA_934120735.1 uncultured Prevotella sp. | reverse complement strand
GGTTCTTCCGATGCTCGTCTGGCTGGCAAAGTGTCGAAAGCCATATATACCTGTTCCGGTTCTTCCGATGTGAGAGCCTACGATCTCAAGGCGAAAGACGTGTCGGCCACATGCTCCGGCTCGTCGGATGTCTATTGCTTCGCCACCCGTTCCGTCAGTGCCAAAGCCTCTGGCTCGAGCGACATCCGCATCAAAGGCAACCCCGTCCAGCGACAATTGGATAAATCAGGGTCTTCGGATATTCGCATATTGCATTAATTATCTATACTATGTTACATCTTATTCAACAGTCTTGCCGCATGGCTTGGCGCAATCTCTTCCGCCGCAGACAGCACAATGTGGCCAAGATTCTATGTTTGGCACTCGGATTGAGTGTCAGTGCGGTGATCATTGCCGAGATTTATTACGAACAAACTTTCGACCAGAGTTATCCCGATTACGACCGTATCTGCCGTGTGACCGAGGGCTTCAAGATGAAAGCACAGGAGTTCACGGAGAGTTCGAATACGTCGGGCGGCGTGGTGCCGATGATGAAGCGAACCATTCCGCAGGTGGAACTGGCTACGCGCACCAATCCAATCGTGACCGATGGAGAGGTGGAAACTGATGACAAAGTACGTGTCCGCGCCGATGTCTACTTTGCCGACAGCTGCTTCTTCCGCATGTTTCCGGCCCGCATCCTCGAGGGGGATGCTGACCGAGCACTCACGGAACCGTTCTGTTGTGTGGTGAATCGTTCGACGGCAGAGCGCTTGGGCGGCAACGTTGTGGGTCGGCATATCCAGTCGAAAGAAATGTCGGGCCTGAAGCTGACCATCGTGGGCGTCTACGAGGATTATCCTCACAACTCAACGTTCCACAACTATGATGTGATCGGGTCAATGAAGACGCAGAAGAATTTTAGCTACGACGGTCAGGATAACCTGGTCGGTAACGACCGTTACATCAGTTTCGTACGTCTCAGGAAAGGTACCTCTCCCGATTCGTTGAAGCCCCTTATACACCGCATGATACAGACGCATTATCCCGTCAAGGAGCTGCAACAGTCCGGCACGTGGCTCACTTACAAGCTAACCCCCATATCCCGTTATTACACAGAGGCGGACAATGTGCGCCAGATGTTCTGGATTCTGTCGCTCCTGGCCATCATTCTGCTCTCTGCCTCGATACTCAACTATGTGCTGATTGTGGTGGGTAATTTGGTCAGCCGTGCCCGTGAGATGGCGGTAAGAAAATGCTATGGTGCCGGACGTGAAGCCGTCTACAGCATCACCTTCAGCGAAGTGTGCCTGCATCTCGTGCTTGCCCTCATGTTAGGAGCAGCTCTGTTGTGGGCTTGCCATGGCACAATCGAACAGTTGTTGTCGGCTCCGCTCTCTGTGTTGGTATTCAATCGTGGTGCGTGGATTTTGCTTTTAATTGCGTTGATGGTGCTCTTCGTGGGAGGTATCGTGCCCGGATGGCTTTACAACCGCATGCCCGTGACCATTGCATTTCATGGCTATGTTGAGGCCAGGCGTCGCTGGAAGGTAGCGCTGCTGGGGCTTGAGTTTGCCATGGTGAGCTTCCTTTTAGGTCTGCTTTTCATTGTCAGCATGCAGTATAGACATACGGTTGGCTTTGACTTGGGCTATCAGTGTGCCGGTCTCGCATCAGTTAATATCAGTGCACTGCAGCCCGATGAACGGCAGACGGCATACGACGAGGTAGGACGTATGAGCGGCGTGCGTCAGGTGTCGGCATGCAATACGTTTCCTTTCTATGGTATGAGTGGTAACAACGTAACTGTTCCCGGAGAAGAATCACAACTGTTCAATATCGCCGATCTCTTCACCGTCGCCGACCATTACTTTGATATGCTGCAGATTCCTATTGTTGCCGGCCGTGTCTTCGCATCGGGCAGCGACAGTCTCAAGCAAGTGATGGTGAGTCAAGACTTTGCCTCTATGATGAAGAAGCTGCGCGGATGGGACGACGTGGTAGGTCGGAAGGTGATTATCAGTGAGCATAGCGGCAACGAAAACAAAGATTTACTGACCATCGTTGGCGTCTATCGTGACATTCATCTGGGCAGTGCCGAGAACAATGGGAGGGACAGACCCTCTGTGATTTTCTACGGACGTGCGGCCAACTGGATGAACAATTACCTGTTGATTCAGCTGGACGATTTCAGCGCAGAGAAGCTGACCGACATCCAGACGCGGCTTCAGCGGTTCTTCCCGGGCAAAACAGTCATGGTTGAGAGCGTGGAGAATCTCAAGAACATGCAGTATGTTGCGACTCGGAATTTCCGTAACGGCGTGATGACGGTTGGCATCGTGGTGCTTTTCATCGCGCTGATGGGACTTATTGGTTATGTCAGCGACGAGGTGAACCGTCGTCACAAGGAGATAGCCATCCGCAAGGTGAACGGTGCTTGCGTGGGCGACGTGATGCGCATTTTCCAGCTGAACATCCTTCGCACAGCCATTCCTGCCGTGCTGATAGGGGCTGTCGGTGCTTACTGGGTAGCCGCACAGTGGCTGCAGCTCTATGACAACCGCATCGCGTTGACGGTGTGGCCGTTCCTCGTGACAATCGTCCTCGTGCTGCTCATCATCGTTGCCGTTGTGGCAATCAACTGCTGGCGCGTGGCCAACAGCAACCCGGTGGAGTATCTGAAACAAGAGTAAGAAAGGAACATCCGATAGACCGGACTACAAACCATAAAACATATAAAAACCATAATATTTTAAGAATATGATCAAAGTAGAAAATTTAAGCAAATCGTTCCGTACGGAAGAAGTGGAGACCATTGCGCTTAACAATGTGTCGTTCCAAGTAGAAGACAAGGAGTTTGTTGCCATCATGGGGCCTTCGGGCTGTGGCAAGTCAACCCTGCTCAACATCCTCGGACTGCTCGACAATCCCACGGGCGGCAAGTACTGGTTAGGCGACAAGGAAGTGTCGGCGCTAAAGGAGAAGGATCGCACCGACGTGCGCAAGGGAGAGATAGGCTTCGTGTTCCAGAGCTTCAACCTCATTGACGAACTCAACGTGGAAGAAAACATCGAGCTGCCCCTGACCTACCTTGGCATGTCGAAGGCCGAGCGCAAGCAGAAAGTGAAGGACATCATGAAACGCATGGGCATCAGTCATCGCGCCAAGCACTTCCCTCACCAGCTCTCGGGTGGTCAGCAGCAACGTGTGGCCATCGCCAGGGCCGTGGTGTTTGGGCCGAAACTGATTCTCGCCGATGAGCCGACCGGTAATCTCGACTCGAAAAACGGTGCCGAGGTGATGGGCCTGCTCACCGAACTCAATCGCGAGGGAACCACCATCGTCATGGTTACTCACAACGAGCATGACGCCTCCATTGCCCATCGCATCGTGCGACTGTTCGACGGACAGATCGTTGGTTGATTCAGGAGCAAAGCGTAAGCAAGTCAGGTGGCTCGGCGGGCTGCTTTGGCTGAACGTGCTTACGCTTTGCCCCTATGGCTTTTTCGGCAAGCATGTGCATCTTCTGCGGGCAACGAATCCATTGTTTTTGTCTTATTATTTTACCAAAAAACGGCCATCTAAAATCTTCAAAATAGAAAAAATCAATAGGCAAACGAACTGCAAAAATGGGCTGATTTTAACAAAAAAGACGCTTTTTACAGCTGGAACATTGACTTAACGCTCTTGGAAACACTCAATAGAGGTGTTATTCACATGCTTCAGCGGCATTAAAGCATGCAAATTGGAGGCTTATCTCAATGGGTTAGTCGCAAAAAAATGGTAAAAACAGGAAAGAAAAGTGTTGTCTTAAACGTAACGTCTTCAATGTCAACAAATTACAAACCTTGCTCATTTCTCGCGTATTTGCGACCAACTTTGATGTTGGTGATTTACACGCGAGTTATGAGAGACACTTTGTAAAGAAAATTCAGTATTTATGATCCGTCCATGCAGCGAACCAACAATTTGACAGATGCTGCTTTTTTAGTGCTTTTCGTAGTATGAAAATCTTTCTTTAGGGAATGAGCCGTGTATGTTCATGAACCATGTGGGCAGGCAAATAGCTTCTTGCTATCTGCAACAATGTGCGATAAATCTTGGCTATATACTTTGATATACATCAAGAAAAGCAAGTTGTTTTTGACAAAACACCCTTAGGTGCTTGCAATATAAGGAGATAACCTCTATCTTTGCATCGTGTTTTTCATGGTATTAGATTTAAGGTTAACAAAGATTGGACTACAGCGGTAGTCCTTTTTTTATTTATCTATATCGGTTCGTATCCAAGATTTTGTTCAGATAGGAAGGCTCAACAGTATATTGAGGAAAAGAGTGATATAAATTGACTTGTTGTCTTTCCTTCGTCTTATGATAGATGATTTGCTTTTATCCATAAGCAATATTAGGTGTACTCTTCAAAGTTTTGTCCCATTTTTCTATTTTGAGGGAACAAGACTATCCTAACTTTTCGCATTCAAGCACGGCTCTTTCATTTAAGAATGAATTGAATACATAACTTCCCTTACCCGACTCATGTACGAATCGAGAAAAAGT
>CAKOVA010000102.1 GCA_934120735.1 uncultured Prevotella sp. | reverse complement strand
TACAAACATAAGTTTTTCGGGCAAAGGTAGTAAAGCTGGAAGCCCACACAAAGGCGGCTAAAGTTGGATGCTTACTTTGCAAGCAACCTGATGCCAAGAGTATTGTAAGGGCATGAAATGCACGGGAACAACAATCTATTGTTTCTTTGTAAGCTATTGAATATCAAAAAACTATAAGAATGTGTGTTGATAGCATCGTCCGCGTTCATCAAACTCATTGATTTTGGACCTCAAACCCATACAGATTGGAGACCAAACTCCATGACTTTGATGCCCAAACTCCATGACTTTGAAAATGCGGTCAATTTCTCTTATAAAACACTGTCAATGGGATGTTTATGAAACGGTGGCTTTTTTTGCGGAAGGGGTGGTGATGCACAGGGGTGCATTCGCCATTCGCCCAGTTATTTTTAGAGCGTTTGCCCAGTTGTGTATAGAATGATTAAGAGGATGTGCGATGGCTGAAAGCTGCTGACGTAGCGAATATTCAAGTTCAATCCGTGTGTGCTTTCAGCACGCGGTGAGGCATGCGTCCATGCCCCAACAAGTCGATAGGGCAGCCGAGGTGTTGCTCCAGCTCAACCATCAACAGCTCCGTGTCGGGATGGTAGTGTACGTTGTGGTTGACACAGGCTACGGCTTTCACGTTTTGCAGGATAGAGCCTATGTCGTGGCTCACGATGATGATGGCGCAATCGCGGTTGATGTCGTTAAGCATTTGGTACATTTGTTCTTGGAATTGCCTGTCAATGTATGTGTTGGGTTCATCCAAAATCAGCACTTCTGGCCGTGCAACGATGGCGCGAGCCAGCAACACGCGCTGCAACTGGCCACCACTCAGGGTGCCGATGGCACGCCGGCGCAGTTCGGTGAGCTGCATCCTGGCGAGTGTTTCATCCACCATTTGGTGGTGCTTGGACGTGAATGGGGAGAACAATTTCTTTTGTCCGCTCAGTCCCGACAGCACTACTTCCTGCACCGAAATGGGGAATTTCTTGTCGATGTCGTTGTATTGTGGGAGATAACCCATGCTGATGTGGTCTGCAAGTGCTCCGTTTCGGTAGAACTTGATTTGTCCCACGCTCGGCTTTTTCAGACCGATGATGAGTTGTACAAGGGTAGTTTTGCCACCACCATTCGGTCCGATAATGCCCATAAAGTCGTGATCGTACACGGTGAGGTTCACGTCTTGCAGAACCGTTTTCTGTCCGTACGCCGCGCTGATGTTTTCTAATTGGATGATGGGTATCATGCGGTTATTTTAGTTTTTTGGCAATACTCACCATTTCTTCGCTCCAATTGTGGCTCAAGGGATTGATGGTTATCGTTTCTGCACCCACCTCTTGGCTGACAATCTTCGTGCTTCTGGTTTCAAATTGCTTCTGCACAAACATCACTTTCACCTTCTTGTCCTTGGCCTGTTGGATGGTCTTTTTCAGTTGGGCGGCACTGGGTTCGCGACCTTCTTCCTCCACCGGGATTTGTAATAGCTCGTAGTCGCGGGCAAAGTAGGTGAGGGCAGGGTGGTCAATGAGGAAAGCTTGCGACTTGTCACGCGTGAGCTGTTCGCGCAGTCGCATGTCGGTAGCCTCGATGGTGTCTATCAAGGCTTCGTAATTTCGCCTGTATGAGGCGCTGTCTCGTGCATTGATGCTGACCAACGCTTGGTAGATGTTTCGTGCGATTTGCTTTGCGTTGTTGGTGCTCATCCAGGTATGTGGATCAGTAACGCCGTGTGAAGAGTGGGCCAACTCAATGCCTTCAGACGAATCAATGATGATGGTATGTGGTGCGTTCTGGCTCAGTTTCTTCATCCATGTACGCTCAAAGCCAATGTTTCCCACCTTGATGTACAGGTCGCTCTCGGCCAACTTCACCATCTGTTGAGTGGTTGGTTCGTAGGTTTCGGGGTTTCCTCCCTGGGGAACCATGGTGTTTACAACAAACTTGTCACCGGCAATTTGTTCGGTGAAATAACGGAGTGGTTCTATGGTCACCGTGATTTTTCGCCTCGTGTCTTGCGGGTTGGTGGTGCAAGATGCGAGAATGAGCGTGACCGTGAGCAGCAGAAGGTATTTTTTCATTGAGCGTGTCATGTATGTGATGTTTATAAGATGAGATTCATGCCATAAATAATAAGTAGGTATCTGAATATTTTTCCCAAGGTGAAAGAGAAGAGGGTGACCCAGATGTTGGCTCTAACCAGACCAAGGACGATGGCTATGGCGCTGCCGATGATGGGCAGAAAAGCGAAGAATCCTATCCAGGCACCGTATTGGGCCATCAGTCGTTGTGCGCGATCCAGCTTGTCGGGTTTGACATGTAGGTATTTCTCTATCCAGTCTAATCGTCCCAATGTGCCGATGAAATAATTGAACAACGAGCCAATGACGTTTCCAATGGTGCCGTACACAACCAAGGGCCAGGGGTTAAGGCCGGCTGCCAACAGACCTGCCATGACGGCTTCACTACTGAAAGGAAAGACCGATCCGGCCAAAAGCGAGGCCAAGAACATGCCCACATAGCCGTATTGTATCAAGAGATCTATCAATGTATCCATAGTTGATAACCCGTGATGGTCAGCGTGATGATGAATAGCGTGAGGCAAGTAATGCCCGACAGGCGCGAGCCTGTGAACGTGATGTAGTGGCCGATAAGGGGTGAAACGCTGACAATGAGTGCAGGTAAGAGGTTGGGTAGGTACGTAGGTTGCAGGATGATGAACACGATGGTGGCTGCCATCATCAAAATGAAGGATGAGAAAAACAAGCGAATGCGAATCTTATCCTTTGAGCTGTTGAGGAGAAAATGCAGCATGCCGATGATGCCCAATGCACAGATAAAGCAGAGCGTCAGCAGGTTCAGTAGGGAAATGCTTTGGAAATCGAAGAGAGGTGCAAAGTCGGTGACGCTGGAAAAGTGATGGATGAGTGTGCCAACATCGTGCCGATAGACGTAATAGCCTCCTACAAACCAATAGGGAGTGATGACAGCCAGCAGCGATGCCCAGAAGGTTCGCCAGCCCATGCCCATGACGTAAAACCGCAAGATAATCCACCAAATGGGGATAAGGAATAGTATTTGGACAAACCAAATACTGGCCACACCGATGAAGAAGAACGCATTGAATACGCTGCTGATGGCCGATTTGTCTTGATAGGCGCGGAACATGAACAAATAGGTGAGGGCAAAACAAAGTTGAACGATGCAGGCATCCTGGTGAACGAACAGGGGTAGGGCAGCGACAGAGAGCACAAGATACGAACAAGACAGCATGCGACTGTAGGTTCGTATCAAAGTGTGCTGGTTGTTCAGTTCGACCATGGTCAAAGTAGTCATAAGCATCAGTATGAACTGAGGCCACAACTGCTGTTGAAGCAAACCGCCCATGAACCAAATGCCTATCGCATATACCATGGTGATGGGCAGGGCATAACGACTTCCTGCTATTCTGTTTTGTAATCTATGCGTCATGAATCAAACCAAACGACACTGTAAGTGCATTCTCGAGTTTAAGCATCAGTGACGACAGTTGTCCGTACACGATGGACTGGCCAGCCGGTCTTTGCATGAACGAGCGTAGGCATTTATAGGTCTTTGCCGATGTCTTTTCGGAAATATGAGTCTTGAAAATCAATCTTTTTTGCTGCTGCAAAACTCTTATTCCGTGCCTCGTCTTTATCTTTTCCATACGAACAAACGGCCAAAACCCTGCCGCCGGCAGTGACAACCCGCCCATCTTTCACCGCCGTTCCGCTGTGAAAGACAATGCTGTCCTTTACCGTTTCGAGTCCTGAGATAGGATATCCCTTGGTATAGGCTTGCGGATAGCCGCCGCTGACGAGCATGACGCATACGGCTGCGCGTCCGTCAAAGGTGACAACACGCTTGTCTAAGTTGCCTTCCGCGATGCCTTCAAACAAATCAACGATATCACTCTTCAGTCGCAGCATTACGCTCTCGGTTTCTGGATCGCCCATTCTACAGTTATATTCTATCACCATAGGTTCGCCTTTCACATTGATTAAGCCAAAGAAGATAAAGCCTTTGTAGTCGATACCTTCCTCGGATAGTCCCTTTATCGTTGGCTGAATGATTCGTTCCTCCACCTTCTTCATCCAGTCCTTATCTGCAAATGGGACGGGTGAGACGCTGCCCATGCCGCCTGTATTCAGTCCTGTATCGCCTTCACCAATGCGCTTGTAATCCTTTGCTTCTGGCAAAATTTGATAATGTTTGCCATCGGTTAAGACGAAAACAGAACACTCTATTCCACTTAGATATTCCTCTATGACGACTCGTGCCGATGCTTTTCCAAACATCCCACCTAACATTTCCTTTAATTCTCGCTGTGCTTCAGCCAACGTAGGGAGTATTAAAACGCCCTTGCCAGCACACAGTCCGTCGGCTTTCAACACGTATGGAGCCTCTAAAGTCTCCAAGAAGCGAAGTCCTTCATCTAATGTCTCACCCGTAAAGGTGTGGTATCGGGCGGTTGGGACGTTGTGGCGTTGCATGAAAGCCTTGGCAAAATCCTTGCTACCTTCCAATTTTGCCCCCTCTTTCGATGGACCTATGACCACGGTGTCTTTGGTTCGAGAGTCATTTTTCAACGCATCGTAGATGCCATTCACAAGTGGATCTTCGGGTCCAACGACAACCATGTCAATCTTTTGGTTGCAAATAAAATCTTTGATAGCATC
>CAKOVA010000101.1 GCA_934120735.1 uncultured Prevotella sp. | reverse complement strand
GTGGAATCGGTCTCCAACACCGTTGCCTTGTAGAACTCATCTCCCTTTTGCAGCCGCATGTCTGAGACGACAAAGCCACAGGTGTTTTCTATTTCTGGATAATTCTTGCGAAAACGACTCAGTATGGCATGGTGGAATCCAAGTACCTTTTCATGGTTTTCATAGAAGTCGAGCCCCATCGCATAGATGCGGTCGCCCTTGCTGTGCTGGCGATTGACACTCTTCTCCTGCCAGGTATAAACGCCGATGAGCAGCACGAACATGAGCGAGATGCTCAGTCCGAACACGTTGATGGCAGTGTACACCTTGTTCCTTGACAGGAAGGTGAAATAAGATTTGAGATTGAATAGCTGTTTCATAATTGCGTCTTTTTTTTCGATAATAGACCTGAGAAACGTACCTCATTCGGCGTTACTCTACTCTTGTTTGATATTCTTTACCGGGTTCTCATTACTTGCCATATAGCTCTGAACGGCCACTGCGCAGAACGAGATAAGCAGCACGAGGATGCCTACAACGATAATCCACGGCCACCACACGATGCGGTAACTGTATTGGCTGATCCATTCGCCTGCGAAATACCAGATGACGGGTACGCTGATGACGAAAGCGACAGCCACATATTGGAGGAAGGTGCGGATGAGGTCGCGGCGAATGCGGTTGCTCGTGGAGCCAAACACCTTGCGGATGGCGATTTCCTTGCTGCGCTGCTGAATGAAGTAGGTGGACATGGCGACAAGTCCCAACAGCGAGATAAGAACAGCAAGAAACGAGAAGATGGTGAGGATGCGCACAATGCGGATCTGTTCCTTATACACCTCGGCTATCTTCTGACTGAGGTAAGGCGACTCCTGCGCCAAGTCCTCATGATAAACTTTCTTGTAAGTCTCCTGTACCAGTCGGTAGGCTTCTTTCTCGTCGCCTTCCACCTTGATGAGTACATTGTTCGCAAAATCGTCGCGCGTGATTTGGTCGAACAGGTAAACCACCGTCACCTGATCGTCAGCATTGTCCATATCAATGGTGTAAAGATGGAAATCATTCAGAATCCCGTTGATTTGCTCCCGCTCGTAAGTCTCATTATAGCGGAATGTCCTTTCATCAGGTTTCAACTGCATTACCGAGTGGAAGTTGGGCGACACAAAGAGCTTGGCGGAATCGCCCTGCGCAAATTGCTTCTTCACCTCGATGCCCAGCAACGACAGATAATCCTTGTCCGCATAAAAGCGTTGGCAGCGCACTGCCTTCTTGCCAATGTAAGCCATTTGGTTGAATCCGCCCAAGAGAGGCGAGCACAAGCAGACGGAAACCTTCTTGACTGGTGTCAGTTGTTGCAAGTTTTTCTTAAACAGATTGGCCTTGCGGGCATCCTGCGGAACACCAATCTCCATCACACCCTGGGTGTCATAGCCCAACGGAGCATTAATGAGGTGCCGTACCTGTCGACTGCCAATGAGCGCTATGGCAATGAAAATGATGGTGATAGCGTTTTGCACCACGATGAACACCTTGCTGAACAGCATCTTGGTCTGGCGGCGGAAGGTGCCGCGAACCACGTCGATGGGTTTCACGCGCGACTGGATGACCGCCGGCAGAACACCCGCCAATATACCTACTGCCAGCACAATGCCTACCAACAACAACAGGTTGATGGGGCTGAACAGCTCGGCGATGGTGATGCGGGTGTCCAACAACTGGCAGGTATAAGGAATGGAAGCCCATGCCAACAACACGGAAAGAACAACTGAGCAGCAGCAAAGGCACACACTTTCGATGACCAACCGCCAGAGGATGTCGCTCTTCCGGCTGCCCAACAGTCTTCTTGTCGCCATTTCCTTGGAGCGGTTGCCCGACAGGGCGACCGTCAGGTTGATGTAGTTCATCACCGAGAACACCAAGATGATGATGCCGATAATGAAAATGAGATAAACCAAGCCGCCCTTGCCGCGCTGACAAACGTTGGAAGAGTATTCGGAAAAATAGCTCTCACTGAATGGTATCAGGCGGAACTTGCATTCAATCTTGAAATTTTCTTTGTATATCTTTGTCAGGATGTGGTTAACATTATTTTCCAATGCACCGATATCTGTGCCTGGTCTCAAACTCAACACCACATCAGGACTGCCGAAATTACCGTCAATCTTAAAGAGCCAAGGTATACGCTCGCGCAGTAGTTCGTACCGTCCAATAATGTCACAGTTGGGGAAAGAGGTTCCGCTCATGTTCTCATAGATGCCCCTTACATACACTTTCCGGTTTTCTACCGTCAACACCTTGCCCATCGCATCGCCATTACGGAACAGCATCTGCGCCAACTTCCGGGAAATCACCACGTCGGTCAGTTCATTCAGGGCCGTGGCGGCATCACCTTCTGCAAGCGGTTGATTGAACATGGAGTAGAACGTGGAGTCGGTGTACATCATGGTCACTTTCACATTATCCTCGTCGGCGGTCGTCACATGTTGTTCACGGTTGATGTGGAAAGCACAGCCTTTTTCTATTTGTGGCAGTTGCTTTTGCAGCACTCTGATGATTTCGCGCGATGTTCCGCTCATCTTGTCGGAACTGAAATCACAGCCCAACAAATAGAGCCTATCCACGTTCGTGATGTTTTTATCGATGCCCGTTTCGTGCTGATAGTACAAGCCGATGAGGATAACAAAGGCAAAGCTAATGCTCAGTCCGAACACGTTGATGGCAGTGTACACCTTGTTTCTTGAGAGGAAGGTGAAATAAGATTTGAGATTGAACAGTTGTCTCATTTTTATTGATTGTCTTTGATATGGTTTACAGGATTCTCATTCGCCGCGATTCGGCTTTGGAAATATACTGCCGTCAGAGAGAGGAGCATACATACCGCGCCTGCAGCAAGATAGATCCATGGTGAAAGCGAGATGCGATAATTATAGTTGGAGAGCCAATGCGTCATGATGAAATGAATGACAGGCACGGCTATGGCAAATGCCACCAACACATAGACGGCGAATGTGCGCAGCAGCTTCACGAGGATTTGTCGGTTGTTGCTTCCAAACACCTTGCGCACGGCGATTTCCTTATAGCGTTGCTGAATGAAATACAGGCTCATGGCGATTAGCCCCAACAGAGAGATGACGATGGCAATAAAGGCGAACAGCATGACAATCTTTGAAAGACGGATCTCCTTGTCAAAGAACTTTTGCAGTTGTTGGTCCACGAAAGGCTTTTCATCTTCCAAGTCCTCTTTGAACACCTCTTTATAGATTTTTCTTATCTGCTCGTAACCCGCCATAGGATCGCCGGTGATTTTCATCACGAAATGCCACGGACGTAAGACTTCTTTATGGTAGATCCACACGCCTATGGGGTGTATCTCGCTGGTGATGTTTCCAATCCGGAAGTCTCTGAGCACGCCTCTGATAGGAGTCTTTTTCCTGGAAGGACCCAAATCAATGTATCTTGCATCGGGTTTCAAACCGACTTCCTGAAGGGTATGCTGGGTGACGTAAATGCCTTCTTGAGATGCCAAGTGATAATCTTTTTCGAGTTGAAGCCCCAACACCTTGAAGTAATTCTCATCGCCCCCGAACATTTGGAAGCTAAGCGTGCGCCCGTTAATCTCCATCGTCTGGTTGTTCCCTCTGTCCAACGGAATGCCTTGACAAGCGGTGATGCCCTTAACAAAAGGTAAATGAGCTACACGTGACTTGAATTGTTCGATGGGCACACTGTCCGCTGAGGGGTTTTCAATTTTGATCAGGTTGTCGGTGTCGTAGCCCAACGGAGCCGATAAGAGATGATGAGTCTGTAAACCGATGGTCAATGAGCAAGCCAACAGCAAGATGGTTGCCGCGCTCTGCAAGATAATGAACAGTTTGCTGAACCCCATTTTCACATGGGTGCGAAACGTTCCACGAACCACATCAATGGGTTTCGAGCGCGAAATGAATACAGCGGGGAGCATACCTGCCAATATGCCTACCATTAAGACGAAGGCAAAGATGACGAGCAGATTGGTTGGGCTGAACAGGTGAACCATGTTGATTTCGGTTACCAGCAACTTGTCGGCATACTTTACAAACGCGAATGCCAAGCCAATGGCGATGAGCAGGGAACACAAACACATAACAATGCTTTCCAATATCAGCCTTTCCATGATGTGCTTTCGCTGACTGCCAAAGAGACGTCGGGTAGCCATCTCCCTTGCTCGCCTGCCGGATTGTGCCACCGTGAGGTTGATATAGTTGAAAACGGAGAATAGAAGTATCATGATTTCTACCGCAAACAGCATGTTGACGAGTTTCCGGTCGCCTCGCGATGTTGCACCCGACGAGCTTCCTATCTCTGAGAAATAGAGTTGCTTGAGCGGAACAAAGACCATCTTGGTTTTGATACCGGGCATCTGGTACAGCCAGTTTACGTCTTTCATGAACTTGTCGATGTCCTTGCCTTTCGTCCTGATATCATGATGGGGCTTCATCAGAAACATCAACTCCGCACCCGTGGCGTTGTTCATGTACTCGCTGGTCATCCCCGGATTGATTCCCTTTACGTTCTCGAAGCGCGCGATAACGTCGGCACCGTCAATGCTCGAGCCTTCCATCTTGCGTGCCACGCCCGTAATGACAAGGCGAACGGTATCGGAATAAACCAAGGGCTTGCCTATCGGATCAACATTGCCGTAGAGCTGCCGGGCTGTCTCCTCGGTCACCACTGCGCTATTCACTGCATCCAACACATGGTTGCGATCGCCGCGAATCAGCTCAAAATCGAAGATACGATAGAAAGTAGAATCCGTGAAAAGAATACGTTTCATCACTTTCTCGGTGGTGGGCAAGTTCAATTTAAAATTGGAACTAACTAAAGCGCAACTACTTTCTATCTCTGGATAACGCTGTTTCAGGTGCTTCTGTATATACCAGTGTGAGCCGGTGGTGGCTTCTTTCTGCCCGTTGTGCTCCATATCATAGCCCTGCGCATAGATACG
>CAKOVA010000100.1 GCA_934120735.1 uncultured Prevotella sp. | reverse complement strand
ATGGCTTCTTCATCGCAAAAGCCCGTCCATACCTGTTGTCCCTTTTCACCGTGTACAATAGCCGTACCCGTGTCTTGGCAAAGTGGCAGTTTGCCTTTTGATGCTACTTCTGCATTGCGCAAGAAGGAGAGTGCCACATACTTGTCATTGTCCGAAGCCTCAGGGTCGGTTAAAATCTTCGCTACTTGTTCGTTGTGAGCGCGGCGCAACATGAAACTCACATTGTGAAAGGCTTGTTGGGTGAGCATGGTGAGTGCTTCTGGAGTCACTTTCAGGACAGGTTTTCCCTCGAATTGACTAACCGATACACCGTCTTTTGTTAATAAATAATACTCAGTTTCGTCATTGCCCATTTGAAACATGGGCGCATACTTAAATTCAGGAGTTTGTGCCATAATGTTTTTATTGTTGTTATTGTCTTGTTATTCTAAACGTATTTTATTGTTATTTGCGCTGTCAATATCCAAATATCTCTTCGGTAGAAAGACGTTTGATGTTGCCAATTTTCTGTAGGGCCTCCATGTTTAAATTCTTCTCATCGCCCAGAATGACGTAACGATAGGGCTTGCGTGCCATGTTTTTTTGCTCGAAGTTGACAATATCTTGCATGGTGATGCTGGGCAAGGCTTGATAGATTCTTTCGTTTTCATCATAATCAATGCCTCTTTCTTTGGCATCCAAATACGCTTGTAGTACACCACTGCGTGTGACGCGAAGACTGGCCAGTTGCTTCGTCAAACCCTGTTTGGCAATGTCAAAGGCAGCTTTACTTTGTGGAATGGTGTCTAAGATGTTGTTGAACACCTTGATGCAATCCATCATTTTGTCGTTTTGAGTGATGATATAAGTTTGTGCATACTCAGGATGACCTTTCAACGGACTGTTGTTGTAAAATGCTGATGCGCTATAAGCCAACCCTCTAGCTTCACGCAACTCTTGGAAAACAACGGTGTTCATACCACCGCCAAAGTATTCATTGAATAGAGTTCCTACTGCTACTTGCTTGGCATCAAAAGGTTTGTTCTCGTTGTGATACATCACCATGTAAATGTTTTTAGCATTGTAGGGAGCAATGTACACTTCGTTTTGAGGTGTGGTTTGCTCTTGATATTCTTTGTTTTTCAAAGCTGGCTTTCTGTTTTTGATAGGCTCATACAGCTTGTCAAGGCAGGCAGAAAGCTGCTTTGTACTCGTTGGACCGTAGTATAGCACGGATTGTTCGTATTGTTTGAGCGATTGAAACAAATCAACCAAATGCTGTGGTTGTAGGGCTTTCAGTTCTTGTTCGCTTACAATATTGCGCACTTGGTTATAGGGTCCATACATCGCATACCTTCTTAAAGCATTGAAATTTTTGCGTTGATCATTCTTGTCGTCTTGCCTTGCTTTCAATGTCACCGCAACATATTTTTCGTACGCTTTTGCATCGGGTTTCGCATCGGTCATCAGTTCGTTGAGCAGTTTTACCGCTTTGGGCATGTTCTCATCCAATCCTGACAACAAAATGGCGATCTTGCGCGGATTGGCTATGATATTGAAGCTGCAGGCCAGTTTGTAAAACTCGCGTTTGATGTCCTCTGCCGATTTCTTAGAGGTACCCAGGTAGTTGATGTAATCACACGCCACTGCATACTCTTTGTTAGCAGTTGTGCCGAAATCCCAATTGAAAACCAGGTTAAAAAGTCCGTCATCGCTGTTGTGTTTGTACACAATAGGTAGCTTCTTTTCAGTCTGCGTGAAGGTTAAGTCGCGCTTGAAATCAAGGAATTGCGGCTGTATGGGCGTAGCGTGTGCATTTTTTATGTCACGCAAAAATGCACTGCTCTCATTGCGGTTGCTGGGGATAGGGGTGATTTGCGGTTTGTCTATCTTCTTTTGTGTGGTGTCTTCGCCTTGCTTTTTGTACACACAAACAAAGTTGTCTTTGAAATGTTTGTTGGCAAAGGCCATGATGTCTTGTTTAGAAATCTTTGCCAATCTATCCAAACGGTTGACCACATCTTCCCATCTCTGATTGTTAATGAAGGCATCGGTCAGCATGGAAACCCGCGAACGGTTTGACTGTAGCGATTTGTAATAATCGCGTTTGGTGTTGTTGATGATTGACGAGAGCAAGTCATCTGCAAATGCTCCCCGTTTTAGTTTGTCAACCTCAGCCAATAATAGCTGTTTGACATCTTCCAAAGATTGTCCCTCTTTGGGTAATCCCTCCATGCAGAATGAAGAATAATCGGCCAAGGCATTGACGAACGAACCACTTTCCAAAACCTTCATGCTTTGATTGAGGTTCAAATCTAACAATCCAGCATGCCCGTTGCTCAATATTTTATCCACCAAGGTAAGTGTGTCATTTTGCAGTGATGCAGCACCGTCGAACTTCCAGGCCAACAATACATTCTCGGCTTCCAATCCCACTACTGTGGTGTCTACACTCGCTTTCAGGTCGGGTTGCGGTGCGAAGGTAGGGTAGGATAGTGTTGGGTTCTTCTTCCATGCTCCGAAATATTTGTCCAAGATGGCTATCACTTCATCCGGATTCATGTCGCCTGCCATGCAGATAGCCACGTTGTTGGGCACATAGTAGCGTTTGAAATAGTTTTGGATGTTTACGATAGATGGATTTTTAAGATGAGCCTGTGTGCCGATAGTGGTCTGTGTGCCATAGGGATGTGTAGGAAACAGTTTGGCATTGAGTGCGTTCCACTGCTTTCTTCCGTCGTTCGAAAGCCCGATGTTGAATTCTTCGTACACTGCTTCCAATTCGGTATGAAATCCTCTGATCACCATATTTTGAAACCGGTCGGCTTGTATTTTAGCCCAATTATCTACTTCATTGGCCGGAATATTTTCTACATAACAGGTGATGTCGTTGCTCGTAAAGGCGTTAGACCCTTCAGAACCGATGGCCGCCATCAGCTTGTCATATTCATTGGGAATGTTGTATTTGGCAGCCAACTGTGATATACTGTCAATTTCATGGTATGCCTGTTTGCGTTCGGCTGCATCGGTCAGCAAGCGATATTTCTCATATCGCTGTGTGATGTCTTGCAGATAAGCAGCCTCTTTCTCTGCATTGGTAGTGCCAAACTGTTTGGTTCCCTTAAACATTAGGTGCTCAAGATAGTGAGCCAACCCTGTAGTTTCAGCCGGATCGTTCCTACTTCCTGTCTTAACGGCAATGTAAGTTTGAATACGCGGCTTCTCTTTGTTCACACTAAGGTAAACTTTCAGTCCGTTATCAAGGGTGTAAATGCGGGTTTTCATGGGGTCGCCAGCCACCGTTTTGTAGTTGTACGACTTGGCTGATGCGATGCTTGTGATGAGCAACAAAGCCAAACTGAGCGTGAATTTTGCTATTTTCATTGGGTGAGTTATTGAGTTTTTAAGTTCTTGAGTTATTGAGTTGAATTTATTGAGTTGTTGAGTTTTTAAGTTTGTGAGTGGTTGAGTTTTTAACTTTTTAGTGATACTTACTCTTCATAATCCACTTCATGATCGAGCTTGTTTAAGAAATCATCTAAGACATTTTGCTCAACATCGCCCATGGCAAACTCTTTTTCAGCATCTTTCCGAATGGCAGCAATCCAAGTACGACGTGCTTGGATGTAGTCTTCTCGAATGCGATCGGCGTCTTGCGGGGTAATGGTGTTCAAATGATAATAGTCCAAAATGAGTTGATAAGTCCACGCCCATTGGTAATCTCGATAATGTTCGTTGATATCCTCAAAGCGTTGTAGCACGTCTTGAATAGACTCTAAGTTGCCGTTTTTGATATCCTCAATCAGGCGTTCTTCTTCGGAAACGGGCAGAAGCAATCCCGATAAGTCGGTCCATTGTCCTGTTCCCACCGTGCTGGAGGGTGGAGTCAGGTTGGCATCTCGCTTTCGCACGCGCTTCAATACGGCACCCATGTAGATGCGAAGTGCCATGTCGTAATTCTCAATACCTTTTTGTAGCGAATTGGATTTGATGACATAGTTATAGTAGTTGTACAGTGCCACTTCATTGCCAGAGGCATCTTGCAGCTTTTCCAATATTTTCTTTCCTTCTATTATCTCACCCACAGAGTAAGGAGAAAGCCAGTCAAAGTTGACAATACTTTTCAGTGTGCCTTGTGGTCTTAAATCTCGTTTGGGCCATTTCCTGATATCACGATACAAACCCACCGTGGTGATATTCCGTCCTGGTGAGAGATACATGATGTCACTATAGGCTTTGAGATAGGAGAAAGGTAGACTACTGGTGTCGGGGTGGTACATCAGCTTGCCAAAACATACCGAGAAAGTGCCAATGTTGGCTGGCATTAGCAGGTAAGCACCACTGGCTGTCTTGCATCCTCGTTGTAGAGTGCCATAGTGCATGGGTCCCATTTTGTAGGCATGATTGCTGAAGTTCGTGGCAGAGCCTGCATTGTAAAACGAAAACATGCCACCAATGAGCAGACTACTCTTATGGTGACTGGCTGTGAACGGGCCACAGAAGGCAGCGCAGGCTTCACCGTTGGACATATAACTGTTGGCGAAAAACACACTCGCTGATGCAGTAAATCCATTACTTATCTGACAGGCTTCGCCTACAAAGCAGTCTTGCATCTTCACACTGTTGATAATGGATGAGCCATAAGAGATGATAGAGTTTTCACAAATCACTCCTGTGCCGATATAAACACTGGCATTGTCCGAGCTTAGAATGGTACAATCGCTTAGTCTGGAGGCTCCATTGATTTCACATTCGTCAAAGATAACGGTATTGGATATCTCTTTCGTGTTAACAATTTTCACGTTGTTACCAATCCATCCCTGCTCGGGAGCGTGTAGATTTATCTCCTCTTTGATGAGTCTTCTTATCGCTTCTTTGAGCGGTTTGTCGTGGAAATGCTTCACCATGAATGCAGCGAGCTGACTGTTGAGATCTCTAAACAGCACCACATTGCCGTCGCCTACCTCGTTCAATACAGACACTAAGTTGCCTTCTCCATAGGTAGCCCCCTCTGAGGTTTCGAGAGTACAGACGTTTGAGATGTAGCATCGGTCACCAATGGTATAGTTGTTGATGTAGTTGCCAATGTTCTCTACCAGACTGTTGTCACCGAT
>CAKOVA010000099.1 GCA_934120735.1 uncultured Prevotella sp. | reverse complement strand
AGAAGTAGGCATCGGGGTGTATGGCTTCTTTATTCCATGTGACAGTTCGGCAGGTGTCCACCATCACGCTGTCGGAATTCATGATGGTTATCTTGGCATCAAGCACGCAGAGATGGGTGAAAGAATCGACCACACGACCGTAGATATCAACGTTGCGTTCTTTCTTGTGGTGTGCTGTCTGTGGTAAGGCTTGTGTGAATAACAGCAACAAAGCCCAGCATAGGAGAGTTGTTCTTTTTAGGTTCATATATGATTGGTGTATATTTTTATTCGGTTGTTCATTAGGTTAGTCGCTCCAGTGCCGGCACCGTGATGTGTCCTCTTGTGAGTTTTACCAGACCGTCGGCCTGCATGGCGTTCAAAGCAATGGATATATCCAGGCGAGAGGCATTGAGTTCGGCGGCCAGTCTCACCATCTTGATTTTGAAAACCTTTTCTCCTGCGGGTCGCAGCGAGCGGTCTTTGAAGAAGTGGATGATGCGTTGACGGAGGTCAGTAGGTTGAGGATGCCATGGCTGTCGCTGTAGGCGTTGGCTTTGGGTGGTGATGATGTTCAGCAAATTGAGGCGGAACACGATGAGTTGGTTGGTGAGTTGTACAACGTGGGCCTTGCTGATGGACATCGTATTGCAAGGCGTTTTGGCCGTGTAGGTGCGCATGAAATGCTGGTTGAGACCAAAGAGATGTTCTGGTTCGATGACCTGTGGCGCCCTCAGAGGTTCCGTCAGCGTGTAACCATGGTCATCGGCGTGCGTCGTAACGCTCATCGTTCCATCCAGCAAGAAGGTCAACTGGTGGCATGGACTGTCCTCTCTCACCATCACATCCCCTGCCTTGTGTTGAAGGAAGGCAAAAGGAATGCTTTCTGCCATGGCCCATAAATCTTGCTGACTGAGCCCTTGGAAGAGGGGAAGGGTGAGGAGTTTGTCGTAGGAGGTCATTTGCTGATCTTGTTTTTCAGCGAGGGTGAGAACCAAACATCATAGCGTCCGTCGGCGTTGGTGTATATCAAATAGACCATCAGGTCAGGATGTCGTTGCAATACTTCTTTTGTCTTGTCCAGTCCAAGCACCATGAATGCCGTGGCGTAAGCGTCGGCTTTGGCGCATGTGTTGGCCAAGACGGTGGCCGAGAGGATGCTGTGTTGCACGGGATAACCTGTCTTTGGATCAATGGTGTGCGCGTATTTCTTGCCGTTCTTGTAGTAGAAGCGGCGGTAGTTGCCACTGGTTGCCATGGCCTTGTCGGTGACATTGAGCACCGTTTGCAGCTCGTTGTTCGTCTGTGTGGAGTCGTCTGTCGGCTTGGTGACGCCAATTTTCCATGGCAATCGCTTGTCGCTGTTGCCGCTGGTGATGACCTCACCCCCAATCTCCACCATGAAATTCTTCACGTCTTTCGACCGCAATAGTTGGGCAACGGCATCGCATCCGTAGCCTTTGGCAATGCCCGAGCAGTCGAGCATGATGCGTGAATCTTGCTTCTTCACGGTACTTCCCATGACAGCTACTTTGTCATAGCCTGTGAGGGTCAGCAGACTATCAATGGTTTGCTTGGTGGGTTGGATGCCAGACTTAAAGCCAAAGCCCCATACATTCACCAAAGGAGCCACGGTAATGTCGAAGGCTCCGTTGGTATCTTTCGACACTTGCTTGGCTAAGTCGAACACTTCGACGAACATCTGGTTAAGCTGAACGGGGATGTTGCGGTTGATTTTTGAGATGATTGACTGTTCTTCAAAGGTCGAGAAGGTCATGTCTACCTTGTGAAGTTGCGCCAATATCTCTTTGTGTAGGTCCTTGTTCGACTGATAAGTAATATTGTATGTGGTACCGAAGATTTGTCCTGAGTTGTGTTGGTACGGCATACTCTGCTGTTGACGGATGATGATGACCGAACCAACGATGAGGAAAAGGAGGAAAAACAGCTTGAGCAACTTCTTCCAACGCGATGAGTTGGAAGGGACAATCTTGCGCTGTTCATCAAGTGGAGCGTTGCTGTGGTTCCGCTGTTCTTTATTTATTTCGTGTGAATTGCTTTGCCTATTATTCATACTTTTACGGTCTTTGGGTTCAAACTAAATTGTCATTCTTCCGGTCAGTGCCGCTTATTCGCTCTTCATTGCCTTGGAAGAAGATGGAAGAGGCACGCTGGTCATCCCTTGTCTACCATTCAATAATCACGTTGAATGTTCCACCCAAGGGCGTTCCGCTGTACTTTCCAAAGCCTGGAACGTACCAAGGATGACCCGCTTCGTTCTTGGTATTGGCAAGACATCGCTTGTAACGAACGCTCCATCCCAAACGAAAAGGTCCCCAGATTTTGGCATCTACACCTACAACCCCTTCCATCCAATGAAACTGGTTGTCGATGTCAGTCAGGTCAAAGGGAATCTGTGTCTTCCAAACGGGGTCGTGGAGGCCCGGATGTGTTACAGAGTATTTGAACTTGCTGTAACCATATCGCACGCCAACATACAGGCGATAGTCGTCGTTTTTGTTCTTCATCATGTTGAAGTCAACGCCTATTCTTCCGTATGGAGCTTTCGACGTGTAATGCAAGTGCGTGCTCGGATCTTCGCTGTCGGCCTGGCCATAACCCAACTCGACAATGGGGAAGTATTTGTTGCGCAGGCTTACTCTTGCGGCTACTTCATATTGTCCGTAGTCGGAAAACTGCATCTGTACGAGTCCCACCAGGTCTCCAGAAACGGCAATGTGCCTGAAAAAGGACAGCGTATCCTTGGGTTGGATGGCAATGGCCTTGTGCCTTTGTGCCATAACGGCCACTTGTGCCACGAGCAAGAGGCTAATGCAGATAGCTCTTGAAATAGATATAGAAATGTGCTTTTGTAGCATCATAGTTCACGTTTTCATTGTGTATGACCACAGAGTCGATGGTATGTTTGGTGTAATCCACTCGCTTGATTTGATGGAAGACAGCCGGTGGGCAGTCAACCGACTCGAAATGCGGTTGATCTTCCTTGGTGATGCGCAGCGTATCGATGAAACTTTTGTTCTGCTGCGTGGTCATCTTGAAGTAAAGAATGTCCTCGGGTTGCGCATAACTCATGGGCAGTAGGAAGCTGTCTATGCCGATTGCCTTGTTCAGCAGCACCGTATCACCGCTCATAGTGCGTGGAGTGGTGATGGTAAGCGTGTCTTGCAGTTTGGCAACATCACCCTTGAGCTTGTACGAAGTGGTCACCGTGTTGTTCAGCGGACAGTCGATTGTAGAGCACGAGGTGATGGCCAGCACCAACAAAATGATGTCAATTATTTTTCGCATCGTATGGTTTTTTCTATCTGGTAATCGTTCCTGCCGGGGTTAGAGCGACTGATGAGGTCGCCCAGGAAGCCCGCTAAGAATAGTTGGGTGCCGATGAGCATGGTGGTGAGAGAGATGAAAAAGTAGGGCGAGTCGGTGATCAAACGCATCGGAATGCCGTTTGACAGGGCGTAAACCTTCTCTGCTCCGAGGATAATCACGGCAATCAATCCCACCAAGAACATCAGCGAACCGAGGAAACCGAACACATGCATGGGCTTTTTGCCGAAGTTTGACAGGAACCAAAGGGTGATAAGGTCGAGGTAACCGTTGAAGAATCGGTTGAAACCGAACTTGGATGTACCGTATTTTCGCGCCTGGTGATGCACCACTTTCTCGCCAATTTTGTCGAAACCGGCACTCTTTGCCAGGTAAGGAATGTAGCGATGCATCTCGCCATACACCTCAATGTTCTTCACAACTTCCCGCCTGTAGGCTTTCAGTCCACAGTTGAAGTCGTGCAAGTTCTTGATGCCGCTGATCTTGCGAGCTGTGGCATTGAAGAGTTTGGTGGGCAATGTCTTGCTCAATGGGTCGTAACGTTTTTGCTTATAACCCGATACCAAGTCGTAGCCATCAACGGTAATCATGCGATACAGTTCTGGAATTTCGTCGGGAGAGTCTTGCAAGTCGGCATCCATCGTGATGACCACGTTGCCTTGCGCCTCCTTGAATCCACAGTAAAGTGCAGGACTCTTTCCATAATTACGACGAAAGCAGATGCCTCGCACATGCTCAGACTGACTGGCAAGGCGCTGGATGACGTTCCAAGAGCCGTCGGTAGAACCATCGTTCACGAAGATAACTTCGTACGAATAGGCGTTTTGTTGCATGACACGCTCAATCCAAGCGTATAGTTCGGGTAGTGATTCTTCCTCGTTGAAGAGAGGGATGACAACGGATATGTCCATAGTATTCTGCAAAAATAACCAAGCATCTTTCCACCATGTGATCCATCTGTTCACTCATCGTGACATGCTTTTGGGGCCCTTTGGTGTGGATGCTGGATTTGATGTTATGTATAATTTGTTTCGTATCGCATGAAAGCATCTGGGTGTTGGCATCAAGACATTCCGATATTTGTCCTGCCAGGATGCCGCTGATGCTTTATATTCTCGTATGATTTTTCACTCGTTTCATGCCAATGGCGGCCACGATGACGCTCAGAAGGGCACCAAGCAAGAGGTTTTGCGTCATGAAGACAAAGGCCAGTTCGATGGGTTTCAGCGTGCCCATGAGGTCTACTGTCTCCATGGCTTGCTTGATGTCAACGCCGTTTTGCTGATATACGCCCTCCATGGTCTGTAGGGCTTGATGCATCATCTGAACGAAATGTCCGCCATCCAAGAACTGGAAATACGCCGTTTGAACTAAGGCAAAAAGCAGGGATGCGTAGAAGATGCAGTAGCAACCGTATGCCAATCCTCGCGCAAAGGATATGACACCATCGAGTGCATAGTTGCGAAACTTGATGAATCGCCATAGCATGAAAGGGGGAGTGGCGAGCATCAACAGGCCGCCCAGTGCACTCTTGGGCATGTACATCATACTCATGAAGCTGGCTGTCCATAACAGTGCCAGCCAAAGTCCGTCAATGCGGGCGAACGCCTTAAGCTGAATCAGTGAGGGTACGTTTATCATTCTATCTGCAAAAGTACGCATTTTATCTCATATATATTGTACGTACACGAGAGATTTTATAGGCCGTTCCACGGTATAGACGTTAAAAATTTCCAATATCTATGCCGTAGTAGCCAGCAAAAGTGTGAATATTTTTTTGCTGGCGTCAGCATCATCTGCCACAAAACAAAAGAGGGTGTATCATCATTCTGATACACCCTCGTTGATTTCCATTGTAAGTGAGCCTCTTGTCGGATTCGAACCAACGACCCCGAGATTACAAATCACGTGCTCTGGCCAACTGAGCTAAAGAGGC
>CAKOVA010000098.1 GCA_934120735.1 uncultured Prevotella sp. | reverse complement strand
GTGAGTACTAATGATGCTTATACTGTTGACTGGGATTTGATAGTTGACAATGGGGCACGCTTGCAAACCGGCGTTTATCTCTACCGTGTGTCACTCTCTTCTGAAGGAAGTCAGAAGGTTTCCAAAGCGAAGAAACTCATCGTGATAGGCAATAATTAAGCATCCCATGCGTTTTTAATCAATAACAGAAAAGAGTTACAGTACAGAATGAAAACATTTCCAAGAATATTTTGCATGCTGTTGTTTGTCTGCTTTGCCCTTTCATTGTCGGCGCAGGACAAACGAAACATGTTTAATCCAGTTCACTCATCGGTCACTTCACAAATGATTGCACCCGATGCTCGCTCAGCCGGCATGGGTGATGTGGGAGCGGCTACCGATCCCGACGTGATTTCACAATATTGGAACCCAGCCAAATATCCCTTCACCATCAGTCGCGCTGGTGTGGCACTCAACTACACACCGTGGCTCCGACAGTTGGTTAACGACATCGATTTAGCCTACCTGGCAGGCTACTATCGCATTGGTGATTATAGTGCCGTGTCTGGTTCGCTGCGCTATTTCTCACTGGGCGAGGTGACAACCAATGTTGACAGAGATGGCAAAGGGGGTGGGATGACCATCAACCCTTACGAAATGTCATTGGATGTAGCCTACTCGTTGATGTTGAGTGAGCGGTTTTCATTAGGTGCAGCCGTGCGTTGGATTTACTCTGACTTAACTTACGACTTTAAGGATGAAACCACTCCTGGCTCGGCTTTCGCCGCAGACATCTCGGCCTATTATCAAAATTATATCAACCTTGGGGAACGTGAAAGCCAGTTGGGCATCGGCCTCAACATCTCAAACATCGGTAGTAAGATAACCTTTGGTGGCAGCGACAATAGTGAGTTCATTCCCACCAACATGCGGTTAGGTGCTTCTCTGATGATTCCCATCGATGAATATAACCGATTTACCTTGGCAGCCGATGCCAACAAATTGTTGGTACCCACCTACCCAAAACAGAATGAGGGCGAGAGTACGGAGGACTACCAGGAGCGTGTGCAGAAAGAATATTATGATGTGTCGAGCATCAGCGGTATTTTCAAAAGCTTCAGCGATGCCCCCAATGGTGCGAAAGAAGAGCTGCAGGAAATACAATGGAGCGTAGGTGCCGAGTATGTTTATCACGATCAGTTCGCACTGCGGGCAGGTTATCATCATCAAGCGGAGAATAAAGGAAACCTAAAATATTTTACGGTGGGTGCCGGTTTCAAGATGAGTGTGTTCTCATTGGATGCGGGTTACGTGATTGCCATGGCGAAGAGTAACCCGCTTGATCAAACCCTTCGCTTCTCATTGAACTTTGATATGGATGGGATAAAAGACTTGTTTAGGAGATAAACGGCCTCTCCCCCAACCCCTCTACGGCCTCTCCCCCAACCCCTCCCCAAAGGGGAGGGGAGTAATTAGCAAGGCTATCAACTTGTAAACTAGTAATCTAGGAGCCTAGAAAATCTAGAACATCTAGGAAATCTAGGAAAACTAGAGAACTAGGAAAACTAGACAACTAGAAAACTAGATACTTGTCAACTCGTAAACTCGTCAACTTGTCAACTAAAAAACTTATACCCTATGTTTCCTATTTTTCGTGTTGGTTTTGGCTATGATGTCCATAAATTGGTAGAAGGGCGCGACCTTTGGCTCGGTGGCATCAAGATAGAGCATTCGATGGGACTGTTGGGACACAGCGATGCCGATGTGTTGATTCATGCCATTTGCGATGCTTTGCTGGGAGCAGCCAACATGCGTGACATCGGTTACCACTTTCCCGATACCTCAGATGAAACCCTCAACATGGACAGCAAGGTGATCTTGCAAAAAACCATGGCACTCATCGCCACTAAAGGGTATCGACTCGGCAATGTTGATGCCACCGTTTGTGCCGAACAACCCAAGATTAATCCCCACATACCCGCCATGAAGAGTTGTTTGGCCAGGCTGATGCAAACTGATGAAGACAACATCTCCATCAAGGCTACCACCAGTGAACGCATGGGTTTTGTGGGTCGTCAGGAGGGAATGGCTGCATACGCTACCGTGTTGATAGTGAAGGCATAAGCGTTGACATCATTCGTCAACGCTTCTATGAGGCAAACGGTTGTGCGTTTTAGCTGAACCATGAACGCTTGCTGTTCTTCGCAACATCCATAAGCAGGGGCGTGCTTAGCAGGGATGAACACCTTTGTTTCACTTTACGAAACAAGGAAATGAAAGACAACCGCCATCGTCACAACCCTCCTGATTTGTGTCAGCGCAGCTGAAATGTGTGTTTCCACGGTGCGTTTACTGATGTGCAAGGCTTGAGCGATTTCCTGATTTGTCATGCCTTGCAATCTGCTCATAGTGAATACTCTGCGCCGCTGATCGGGCATTTTGCTGATAACGTTTTCGAGAATCGCCTTGAGTTCTTCACTGAAAATCATTTCTTCCAAAGAACTTTCTTCGGGTATACCCGCCTCTGGGTAACTTCTCACATTGTGCTCATGCACTTTCTGCTTGAGAGCATTTAACGTATAGTTGCGTGCCATAGCGAACAAATAGGCATCCCAATTGTCAACGATTCCTATTTTATCGCGTTGAATCCACAATTTAAGAAAGATATCCTGAGCAATGTCTTCAGCCTCATTTTCGTCTTTGACGATGGAATAAACGAAATTTCTCACCTTGGCATAATAACGTGTAAACAGCACATCGTATGCTTTTAGGCATTCGATATCCTGTGGGTTGGTTTGCCCTACCGTTATTATTTTCTTAGACATTGAAAGGTGATTATAAGTATTCTTTTGCGCAAATATACGATAAAAAACAACATCTTAAAAAATATTACATTGATTTTACAAACCCTTCGTGTTGAAAAGCAACTGCTTGACCGGCGTGATGTGTTGCTGCCAAACGAGCCGTCGGTAGTAGTGTAAATCTTCGTGAGTTGCCTTAAATTCCGCATGAAAAGTTGATTTTTTATCACAAAAAACGCCCTAAAAACAGCCAGTTGAAACTTTCAAACTGGAAAAAAACAATAGGCAAACAGCATGCAAAAAATGAGTTGAACGGGTAAGAAAATTCAACTTTTGGCGCAAAAGCAATGAGTTAACTGTTCAAGAAGCATGACTTTGATAGACAAACTGCATGCTTTAACCTGAAAAAAGCATTCAAATAACACTCTTAACGCAATGCTTTTGCCCTAAAAAGAGGTGAAACGCAAGCCCAAAATGGCCGTATAAATTCATAACATATTGAGTAGTAGACCAATACAAAAGTTTCGAATGCTTGGCGAATTTGCGACCAAATGAGTGACTGTCTGCAAATACGCAAAATATGAAGAGGTTCTTTGTCAAAATAAAATCAAATGCGTTACCAGGATGATAGCAAGCTTTTATCTTCACAAGAAGCACCCTTTTGTGGTACCGAAAGGCTGTGGTTTATTGACAAACCTTTATTTAACATCTTTTAACTGCGTGTGTTGGCCGTTATTTTTGTCTATTGAGTAAAACCCTAAATCATGAACAAGGAAACCGCATACAAAATCATTAGATATTTTGCAGATGGACTCATTCCGTCTCGCTATCGTCAACAAGTGATGGCGTGGCTCATTGACGAGGCGGACAGAGAGGTGAAAAACGAAGCGTTAAAGCGCGTTTGGGATGAAACCGATGACGTGATGAATGCCGACGCCATGTCGCAGTCGGTTCTGCGAAATCAAGCTCTTCGTGCTCATCACGGCCATCAGGAGCGTGCCCGCCAAATTCGTTTGAAGGTATTGAAGTATGCTGCTGTTATCTTCTTACCCATTGCTTTATGTTTGGGTACGTGGCTGATGGCTTCAAACCAGATGGCTTCTCAAGCCATGCTCACCGAATGCCATGTGGAAAACGGTCAAACTAAAGTCTTGCGTTTGTCCGATGGAACCCAGGTACGCCTCAACGCAGGTTCTTCTTTGTTTTATCCCCAACGCTTTAATCGTTTTTTTTCTCAGCGTGATGTCTATTTAGACGGAGAGGCACATTTTGATGTTGCTAAAAATAGCAGTCAGCCTTTTATCGTACATGTGGGTAATTTGAAAGTAAAGGTATTGGGAACTCATTTTAACGTGAAGGCCTACCCTGCCGACGAACTGGTTACCACAACCTTGGAACAAGGAAAGGTGAAAGTTTATGAAGACAAAATTGCCATGACGCTGTTGCCCGATGAACAGGCGGTGTACAATCGCATCAGTGGTAAAATGACGAAGCGTAGCGTGGACAGCGGGAAGTACAATCAATGGATGAACGGCAAATTGTTGTTCGATCAAACGCCTTTGAAAGTGATTATTGCTGATTTGCAGCGTCGATACAATGTCTGTATCAAGGCCACTCCGGCGGTTGATTTGTCACAGCAATTCACCATGGCTTTCAGGGCAGATGAAGGTATTGACGACGTGATGAAAGTGCTAACGAAAATATCTGGAAACTTAGATTATATTTATCAACAACATACAATTACACTTGATGTGAAGAAAGGAGGACACAAAGCTGGCAATATGTAATAATAACATGTGAATATTGAGGCTGCATCGGGGTGATGGCAAGAAGATCAATCACGGATGCGCACGATTAACGAATCTATATTAAAACTATCAATTTATTTTATTTACACAAAGTAATGAAACCTAAGGCTAAAAAATCACGGTTAACGATGATGCCATTCAGCAAAACTTTTTTGGTTGGCGCATTGTTATTTATTTCATCAGCAGGGTTCGCACAAAATCAAGTCATCAAGTTGCAGCAACGCAAAGCAACGCTGAAGACTTTGATTACTGCTATTGAAAAACAGACCAACAAATCAGTGGACTATGGACAAAATGTCATCAATTTGAAGAAGGTAGTCCAAGTAAGTTCTGACAAGATGAAGTTGTCCGATCTTTTACAAGAACTTTTCAAGGGCACCAACGTCGATTACACCATTACCGACCACCACATCTTGATTAGTGAGAAACCCAAAGCTAAAGTAAGCACTTCTGCGCAAGACCAGGCTACCATCAAGGTGACAGGACAGGTGACAGATGAGAATGGCGAATCGCTCCCAGGCGTTACGGTGAGAGTGAAGGGCAGCAAGACTGCAACTGCAACCGACATTGATGGAAACTATACCCTCAACGTTCGTAGCAATGACATTCTTGAATTCTCGTATGTTGGATTTGCTACTCGCGAATTCAAGGCTTCTGATGTCACCTCTACTACCGTCTTGAACGAAAGTTCTAAACAACTGGGTGAAGTGGTAGTAACGGCTCTTGGTATCAAGCGCGAAGAGAAGGCTTT
>CAKOVA010000097.1 GCA_934120735.1 uncultured Prevotella sp. | reverse complement strand
AGCCTGTCTTCTGACGAAGCTGTCATGAATCGGTCTTTGTCTACCAAGCAGTCAGATACCTTCACCACGACAGCACCTGAGTTGGCAGCATATCCAAACTTATCTGAGATATCGAAAGTCTTCTCGCCTGTGAAGCCTTGAGTTACTCCTAGTACAGAAGGTAACAGTGTGAGTACACGGCGATTGTTCTCTGGTTTGTCGTTGAGGTAGTTGGGGTCGTTCACCATTGTAGCAAACAACTTCTGCGTCTTCACGTTGTCACGATAGCGCACCCACTTGCCATTGGTTGGGGTAAGCTCGTTCTCAGTAAGTTTCGTGAGGTTGTCGGGAGCCAAATCGTTACACTCTGTGGTATTCAAGATGCCATCCTTGTCCCAGTCGAGATCATCGCCGGGTGCATCGCATCCCTCGAAGAAGATCTGCGCACCCAAGTTCTGCGAGAACTCACGCTGCAGGTTGTAGTCGCCATAGCAGTCGTAGTGATATTCCATGCCAAAGTGGTCGGTGAGTTTCTTCACGATGATGGTGAAAGTAGCTCCCTCCTCAATGTACTTGCTCTCAATGAGCTGTGGACCTCTAAGAATAACGCTGTCGGGATATTCCCATGTACCCTCAATCTTCTTCTCGCCTACCTGCACATATCCAATAGTGTCACCGTTCTCGATGATGGGTTGGTCGTAGTCGTAGATAGGCAGAACGTAGTCTGGTGTTCTGTATTTGGTATCGGATGTCTTGACAACTGCGTCCTTCACGATTCTCGTGATGTCACGACCTTTCTGTTTCCATATATCATAGGTAAATTGGTATGGACCCTCACCACCGATACTTTGGAACTCTGCCCATATCTGCTTCTCTTGGTCTGTTTCATCCTTCACCTTGGTACAATAAGTGGCAAAGGTGGTTGGACGTACCTTGTTGGTAGCGATGTCGGCGTGTGGTTTGGTCACGTCAATATCCTGACGCTCATTAATCACCTTACAGTCCACCTTCATCCCTGGGTTCTGTTCAGTACCCAGCTCTGCCTCAGTAGGGGCTGTGTAACCCTGTCCATCAATAGGTTCAGCTGTGGTGGGAACATTAGGGTTGTAAGTTGAGGAATACTGTACGTCTGGTTCTGCTTTCCATCTCTTTTTACCAGCTATTCCTATATAAACACTCTCGGCACATTGAAGTTTGCTTTTTTGAGCGCGCATAATGCTATAAGCATTATCGAGAGCACCTATATCTGCACCCTGTGTGGTTGTTGAAAGCTTGCCAGCATCATCCAAACATTGGTTGTTGTAGAACGTGCAATTATAGATAGAGTCTACAAGAAAGTAATCGCCTGTCACTAATGCTGATGCCGCTCCTGCATAGATACAACCTCCAGCCTTTTTCGCATTTGAAATGTTATTAACAAACAAACCATCCTTGAAAGTCACGTTTTGATGCTGGTTGGTAAAGATGTCAGCCACACCTCCCTGTGCTGAACCCTTGCCTGTTGTGTTTTTTGCCTCGTTACTATAGAAAATATCGTTGTATGAAACAAGACCTTTGCGCGCAGATTGTGCAATATTTGTTACACCTTGTACTTGGAACACACCTCCAACTTCGGCTTTGTTATTATAGTAACGGTTGTTCTCTGAGTGGACATAACCAGAGTGATACCAAACTACGCCACCACCTCCAAAAGAGGTATTGTTAATAATGGTATTGTTTCTAAGTTCTACACCAGCGCAGTCAACGTTCATGGAAATTACTCCACCACCGTTACCACCAGTCTTATAACCTTCACAAGAATTGTTCTTGAATATGCTGTTGCTGATACGTACCAAACAGTCGTTGGTATCCATTCCGATGACACCACCGTTCATTTTCGATGTGTTATCCTCAAATAGACAGTTGTCAAAGTCGATTGTCTTGTCTTTGTTACCACCATTGTGATACATACTTACGGCACCACCGATAGAACCTGTCTTGTTGCCAAAGAACTTACAATTGACAAACTTTCCATAGCCTTTAAAGATGGCAACTGCGCCACCGCCAGCATTAGTTACTGTTTGCGGACAGTCGCATTGGTTATCCTTAAAGACGCAATTGCGGAACTCAAACTCTTTTTTTGATCTTATTTCGATAGCACCGCCATCCTTCTTATTGCTATTTTCTCCAAAATAGCAACCTTCCACGGTTAATTTGGAAGCATCATCCAAGCAGATGGCACCACCAGCACCAGTACCACTTGCACCTTTGGTGTTGGCTTTGTTGCCGCAGAAGATAGAGTTCTTGATGTTCACTTCACCAGCCACACCAATCCATGCGGCACCACCCTCAAGGGCTTTTGTGTAGTTTTCCCTGAAGTTACAGTTCTCGATGGTCACGTCACACGGGATGTCTGTTGCGCCCGCCTTGATAGCCAAGGCGCCACCATCGCCTTTTGCTAATGACTTTCCAGCACCATTGCCGTAGAACTCATCGTTCTTGAACACGATGCTGCGCTTCTTGCTCGGGTTCGTCTTGTCTATTTTAGATGCAGCTTGCGCACCATCGTAGATATAGATTGCACCGCCAACATCACCACCGAAGTTTTTGTAAAAGCTGTTGTTCTCAGAATAGAAGTTCACGAAACTTGCTATACGGAACAATCCGCCATCTCCAGCTTCAGAGTTGTGGAAGTTGGAGTTGGTCACGCGAATATCCTTAAATCCTTCGAAGAAGAAAGTACCCTGCTGCGAAGAGGCAGTACCTCCACTGGCACGGTTCACCTGCATGTGGTCTATCTTTACATAGGCTTTGGGGTTCTCATCCCATGTACCGGCGTTGGTCCATCCGATGACTGCACCCTCTTGTGTTACACCCACATGCTGGATGTCGTGAAGCGTGATATAGCTGATGTCAATCTGCGAGTTTACCTTGTTGCCTGTGGTAGATGCAGTAAGAAATCCACCACCATGTCCTCCGAAACTCTCACCACGCATCACCTCCACACGGTGCATGCGAATCTTTGGATTCTTGATGTTTCCGTATACGAAGATGGCACCCGCACCCGATGAACGGTAGTACGATATGCGACAATCTTCCAAGGAGAAAGTCACGTTGTCAAAGTTGTTGTTGTCAAGCGTGATAAGCGAGCCATTGTAGGCATTGCCCACGAAGTTAGCAGAGTTGAAGCTCACGCCCTGCAACGCAAGTGTCTGATTGGCATTGTTGGTTCGGAACACCGATTGTGTAATCTTCTTGGTGGCAACCAACTCTGTTACATAACGCTTGGGGTTGTTGCTACAAGTGTCTTGTGGCAGCGTTTGTGAACCCGGTGTGGGGAATCCACCATAGATGCGAAGGCTCTCGCCCTTGCGGGTAAGCGTGTAGTAACCCGCATGTCCCTGTACGGGGGCTTTGTCTACGTTGTACTTACCTTCCGCCACATAGATGACGGCATCCAGGTTGGCGTTGCTGTTCACCGCCCTAAGTGCCGCATCCAGTGTCTTGAAAGCGGCGTTCCACGACGTACCGTTGCGGGAGTCATTGCCTCGCTTCTGCGACACATAGAACTTAATCGGATCTGCCTGTGCACCCAGTGCCATGAAGCACGTGAGGAGCAGCGTCAGCAGATGCCGGGTTGGTAATAAATGTTTCATGTTGTTGTTTGATTTTAGTTTTTTCTTTTTTGTTTTCTACTTGCGTTCCGTGTGCCGCCTGCGCCATTTGTTGGGCATAGGGAGGCATCGCGACCTTGAGATTTACCACTGCATGGTGAACTCGTTGTCGTCGAAATCCTCAAAATCGTCGAACTGACCACGCTTGGCACCTAAGGAGGGATCCGTTTTTGGATCATAAGGACTTGTTCCTGCTCCAGGATCTCCTCCATTTGCTGCCAGTAACATGATTCCTGGACTTACATAAGTTTTCTTTGCCATATTCAATTTTTTGTTTTTATAAATAAATAAGTTTTCTATATCTTGTTGCCAAATATAGCTGGCACATTCTTCTCTTTTTACATGCGTCTATAGCCGAACGTTCGCCCAAAGTATCTGTCGTACATTGGGTTGTCTGTTCTGCATTACCGCCATCCTATTTCGCATATAGGTGTCATGGGTGTTCCATTTCTATGCTTTGTGCATTATGTATATAATAAGGTGGAAGGACATGAGCGCCTCATCACCTTGTGATACAAAAAACTCGTATTTTGAACAATACAAAAGTAATCATTACAAATGGCGTAAATGCATGATAAAATATCAAAACGGTGAATATATCTATCTTTACCCCCCCCCTATCGTTAATAATCATTAAACGAAAGGAAAGAGTATTAATTTTTGTTTATTTTTCGCATAGACATGTTGTAATTATTATATATTTACAAAAATAAAGTCTGTTTGTAGTTTTGCTACAGATTTACAAACATTTGGTGCATGAAATTTTACAATTTAAACAAACACCGCCAATGTCCTAATTACATTGGGTCTAAAGCCATGGGTTTTGCCTTGCTCTCTGGCAAACGTGGAGAGCGTGTGGACGACATTCTGCCCATACCCGTGATGATATTCGTGATGAGTGGCAAACTGATGCTATGTCATCAAAAGAACGTTGAAACAGTTGTTAATGTCGGTGAAATGGCAACGGCCGTGTTCACAGAGCAGTCGTATGTTACGTTCATGGAAGATAGTGTGTGCATGCGGCTGTACATACAGGGCGACGGACTGGATTTCTGCCATCGCATCGTGAACTCAGGGGCGTTGACGAACGCTGGTGAACCAACAGGAGAGCAGGGTAGGGTCTTGCCCATGATTCCCGAGATACAAGCCATCATGCGGCAAATGACGGGCTACATCACCGACGGACTGATGTGCTGTGAGGTGCATGCCATGAAGCAACAAGAGCTGGCGGCGGTGCTGCAAGCCTATTACCGACCAGCTGATTTGCTGCCCTTTATCGCCCCCATCTACGATCCCAACGCGCGGTTTTATAATGACGTGATGCGAATGAGCGACGAATTTATAAGCGTGAAAGAGATGGCTGCACGCATGAACATGAGTTATCCCACGTTTAACAGAAACTTCCGCAAGGTGTTTAAGGAAACGCCACAAGAGTGGTTGTCGAAGAACCGCATGAAACAACTGCGGGATTTGCTGTGCAACACGGCACACACCGACCAGGAGATTGCCGATGAACTACACTTCACTACGGTGCAGAACATGCGGGCTTTTTGCAAAACGCGCAGCGGGTTGACACCCATGCAGTTGCGAGGACAAGAACAGTAGCTTTTCCCTTGCTTTTTAATTGCATTGACTTTGGATGCCAAACTCAATGGGTTTGGGGGTTAAAGTCAATGGGTTTGGGCCGCAATGTCAATGAGTTTAGATAGACAGGGAATAAAGCATGTTTTTAACAACGAATGAGCTTGTCATTTCCTAAAATCGCTTGACAGTTTTTAGTTGTTTATTCTATATTACTTGTCAATATTTTTTTATTGTACTATTTTACTTGTCAATCTCCGTTTTTCGAGGCTTATAAGCATTTCCTTTGGTGGAGAAATGAAATAGCCTAAAGAGGAGCGAGCCTTGTTTTGGGCAAGTTCTTCAGGGGCTCAATGCCCCTGGAGAACTTAGGTAAGTTAG
>CAKOVA010000096.1 GCA_934120735.1 uncultured Prevotella sp. | reverse complement strand
CAAAAAGGGCTGATACCTCGTGAGAAGTGTCAGCCCTAAATTTGTATCTTAACCAAAAGTTTAGCGGACAGTAATAAAATAAAAACCATCCTTTACTCATCCTGCCAACCAGTACAAATGCGAACATGAAGGCTGGGCCAACCACCGACAACCTCTTCTCTTTTCCCACTTGTCTGAACCTTTCAACTACTTCACATACTTTAATCGCAAGCTGTTCAACACCACGCTCACGCTCGAAAAGGCCATCAAAGCACTGGCCCACATGGGCGTGATTTGAAAGTTGATGCCAAAAACGTACAGCACACCTGCCGCCAAAGGAATACAGACGATGTTGTAGATGAAGGCCCAAAAGAGATTCTGTCTGATCATCGACACCGTTTTCTTACTCAAATGGATGGCCTGTGGCAAGCGCCGAAGGTCATCGCCCATCATCGTCACCTGCGCCACATCCATGGCCACGTCGGTTCCCCGCCCCATGGCAATGCTCACATCTGCCATCGCCAGGGCCTGCGTGTCATTGATACCGTCGCCCACCATGGCCACCTGCTTGCCCTCACGCTGCAGCTTGCGCACCAAGTTTTCTTTATCCTGGGGCAACACCTTACTTTGATAATGGCGGATGCCCGCCTGCTGAGCCCAATATTTGGCGGCCTCTTCCTTGTCGCCACTCATCATATAGACCTCCACCCCAGCCTCGTTTTGCAATTCGAGCATGGCCTCACGGGCATTCGGTTTCAGCGTTTCGCGCGCTTCAAGGGGTAAGTCATCGGCCTTGGTAAAATCGATTTGCTGATTCGGAATGGTCAGTGTGCCGGTCTTGTCGATGACCATGGCATTAACCTTACGCAGACTTTCCAGGGCCGTTGCATCCTTGATGAGCACGTTCTTCTCAGCCGCTTTCCCAATGCCCACCATCAATGCCGTAGGTGTTGCCAAGCCCATGGCACACGGACAGGCGATGACCAGCACCGAAACAGCCGATAGAATGGCCTGCGGAAGAGCCTCGTTGCCGCCGAGAAGCCACCATAATGCGAACGTCAACACGGCTACACCCATGACTACCGGCACAAAGACCAGCGCCAACTTGTCGACAACGCGCTGCACGGGAGCCTTGCTTCCCTGTGCCTGCTGCACCATCTGGATAATCTGAGCCAACGCCGTATGCTCGCCTATCTGCTGGGCTTTAAAGCGAAGTTTGCCCTGCGATATCACAGTTCCCGCCAATACCGATGCCCCAATTTGCTTCAATGCTGGTGTGGGTTCGCCGGTAATCATGCTCTCGTCAACATAAGCGCCGTCTTCAAGCATGAAGCTAGTCGCCCAGGTCACCTCACCATCTACCGGCACCTTCTCACCCGCACGCACCTCAAGCACGTCACCTATCTTGACGGTAGACAGAGGGATGTCCTCCGTCTGCTCGCCACTAACCAGATGAGCCGTCTTAGGAGAAAGGCCCATAAGCTGGCGAATGCTGCCGGCCGTGCTGTCCTTGGCCCTCTCTTCCAACAACCTGCCGGTGAGAACGAAGGTAATAATCATCACAGAAGCATCAAAATAGGTGTGCCACTCAATGCCTCTGCTGCCCCAAACCCGCTCTCCATAAAAGGTGTTGAACGCGCTGAAGACGAACGCGATGCCCGTGGAGAGTGCCACAAGCGTATCCATGTTGGCCGACTTTTGCTGCAACTGCTTCCAGGCAGATGTGAAGAACTGGCGACCGCAGTAGACGAAGTTAGCCAATGCCAGCAGCATGGCCACTTGATTGGACACTTGGGTTGGTCCCAATGAAATCCACCTCATCGAAACAGCCATGCACAACACGGAAAAAAGCCACGACAGCAGCGTCTTTCGTTTCAGTTGCTTGTACGCATTGCGCTCAATCTCTTCCACCGACCGGTCACTCTCAATCACGAGGTCATAGCCAATAGCATTGATTTCACGCTTCATCTGTTCGGGTGAAATCTCTTTTTCGTCATATTCCACCAGCGCGCTTCTTCCAGGCAGACTGACTGACGCTGACTGGATGCCTGGTAGGGAATTGAGCTTCCGCTCCACATGGGAAGAGCAGGCAGCACATGCCATCCCCACCACCGGTATTGTTTTCTTGATCATTTTATGTGATTATAGTTGATGAGTTAATGAGTTTATAAGTTTTTGAGTTCTCGAGTTTTTGAGTTCATCAGTTGATGAGTTTTGAGTTCATGAGTTTTTAAGTTCTTGAGTTTTTGAGTTCATGAGTTCATGAGTTGGTGAGTTTTTGAGTTATTGGGTGATTACACCTGAAACTCGTAACCTACCTCATCGACTGCCTTCTTCATGTTCGTCGGTTTTACAAGCTCTTCATCATAGGTCACCGCAACCGTGTGATGGGCCAGGTCAACCTCAGCCGAATCTACACCCTTGAGGCACGACAATGTGCGTTCTACCTTGGCTTTGCAGTGGTCACAAGCCATTCCGTTCACTGTAAATATTTTCTTTTCCATTGTTATATGTTTTAATTGAACACTGCAAAGATACAGCCTTAGTCCACAAAACGTATTATGGAATTTTGGGAGAAAATTATAAAAAAAGGATATCAGATGGTGTCCAATCCCTTACGCATGTTTTTCTTCAATGCCTTGAATTGCGAGGGTGTCATGCCCGTGATTTGTTTGAATTGGCTCGATAGATAAGCCACACTCGAATAATTGAGTTTATAGGCTATCTCGGTGAGCGACAACTGGTCGTAGAAAATCAGCTCCTTGACACGCTCAATGCGTTGCAGGATAAAATAACGCTCTATGGTGATGCCTGTAAACTCACTGAAAAGCTTGCTCAAACTGCTATATTCGGTGTGCAGCTGTTGGGCCAGATAGTCGGAGAGGTTGAGCTCGGAATGGTTGTCATGATAATGAACCAGGTCGACAATAAGGGTCTTGATGCGGTCGATGGTTTGCTGCCTTTTGTCGTCAAGCAGTTCAAAGCCCAGCTGCAGCAGTCCTTTTTCGAGTGTTTCCGACTGTTCTTTGTTGAGTTCTTCAGCCAGTTTTACCACCCCTAACTCTACAGATTGCGGTGCGATACCCTGCCGTTGTAGCAACTGCCGCACAGCCATGATGCAGCGATCGCACACCATGTTCTTGATGTACAACACACTTCCGTCGGCAGATGCTCGTTTCTTATCGGCAGTAGATGGCTTTGGCTGATTCTTCATCTCGTTGCTCTCTTTCTTTCAAATAGCATGAGGTGTCATCTGCAAATTTAGCGAATAAGTTTGTAAACGCCATGTGTGGCGGTTGGATTTTTGGCCCGTTCTAACCAACTTTCAGTACAAGAAGGACGCCTACTCATGAACCAAAACCCATGGAAAAAATAAGAATCAAGTTTTTGGATGATGACGAATTTTCTTGACAACATGCCGCTAAATCCTGGCCGTATTTACAAACTATTGTGCCGCTCGTCTCAAATACGCCAAATATGAGAAAGTTTCGTAAACCTTTGTATTTCAATATATTAAGATGAAGACAGACCTGTATGTATGGATTACCCAAGCCTTTTCATGGCAAAAGCATTGCTTTAAGCCGCCAATTGACATGCCTTTACGATGCAACCACATGGGAATTGACCGCCAAAGTGATGTTTCTAAGCGGACAAAAGCATGGAAATTACAGAAAATATGGCTGACGATTCCCAAATAATCTCCTGCTTTGCATCCGCTCGACCTATTATTTTTCTCCAGATGAAAGATTTTGAAGGGTCATTTTGAAGGCATATTTCCATCAAAATACTGAACATTTTTGAGTTACCAACTCAACCTTTCTCACTACTTGGCGTACCAGCCTGTTGCGCCAGCCTCAACTCACTAAACGTCATATATAAAAGTGGCAATGTAATGAGTAGCGAGCAAATATCGCTACAGGCCTGACTCATCATCACGCCCTGCAAGCCTAAAAAATGGGGCAGCACAACAATCAGCGGGATGAAGAACAGGCCACTGCGCGAGGCAGCCAGCAGATTGGCACGGAACGTCTTACGGATGGTTTGCATCAACATGCTGGCCGTCAGGAAGAGCGACATGACAGGCAGCGACACCAACTGCCAGCGCAAGGCCTGCGTGCCGATGCGGATTACCTCTGAATCGTTGCGGAACAACTCGACAATGGCATCCGAGAAAATCCATCCCAGCACGGTGCAAGTCAGCAAGAAGCAGGTTCCTATCCTCACCGCAAACCAGAAACCCTTCCGCACACGACCATAAAGGCGCGCGCCATAGCTGAACCCGCAGAACGGTTGGAAGCCATGTCCCAGTCCAATGACAAAGGCCATGATAATCATTGTAAACCTATTGACGATGGACATGGCTGCAACAGCCGCGTCACCATAGCGCGCAGCGGCCACATTGAGCAGGATGCTGGCCACGCTAGTGAGCCCTTGGCGTGACAGAGAAGGCGTTCCACCGGCCAGAATCTCCTTGATATAGATGCGCGAGGTGGAAAAATGACGAAAGCTGATGCGGATGCTTCCGCCGTGACGGGTCATGCGCAGCAGCACCACAAAGCTGGCCAGTTGACCGAAAACCGTGGCCAAAGCCGCCCCGGTGATGCCCCAGTCGAGCCAGAAAATAAGGATAGGATTTAGCCCAACGTTGACAATGGCACCCGCAACGATGCCCCACATGGCAAACGACGCATTGCCTTGGAAGCGCATCTGGTTGTTCAGACACAACGAACCGGTCATCAAAGGCGCACCAAGGAGTATGACGCCGAGGTATTTCTCCGTGTAAGGCAGGATGGTAGGCGTGCTGCCAAGCCAGACGGAGAGAGGCTTCAGCCAAAGAAGACCAACCACCATGATGACCAATCCTGCCACAAGGGCATAGAAAAAGCCCGTCGACGCCATGGCCTCAGCATTGTGATGCCGTTGCGCCCCGAGCTCACGGGCGATGTAGTTGCCCGATCCATTGCCGAAAAAGAAACTGAATGCCTGGATAACGAACATCACAGAGAACACGATGCCCACAGCCGCAACGGCCTGGGTACTAATCTTTCCCACGAAATAAGTGTCGGCCACATTGTACAGACTGGTAACCAGCATGCTGACAATCGTGGGTACAGCCATGGTTCCGATGACCCGATAAACGGGTCCTTGCGTTAAGAATGTATAGTTGTCTCTGTGTTGTTGCATACGAATCTCACGAATTGTGGTGCATGCCGGGTGCCGTCATGGTATGCGCACAGCCCCGACATTGCTACCCCGGCCTCATGCATTAGATGGTAAAGGCATGGTTGCGACCTGTCCGCCGCCTGCCCTATGGTCAGGACAGTGACTCGTTCCGCGCGGCATTGCGACTGATGGTGGAGCCATTGGCCTGATGGGTGGCCAGCACAAGTACCTCGGCTATCTGCACATGTTGGGGTGCCTGTGCCGCATAAAGCACCACATCGGCAATGTCATCGCCCGTAAGTGGCTGGATGCCCTCATAGACATGATGTGCTCGGTCTTGGTCACCATGAAAGCGAGTAACACTAAAATTGGTTTGCACCAGTCCCGGTTTGACAGTTGTCACCCTCACAGCAGTATCCACAAGATCCACTCTCAGCCCATCACTTAAAGCCTTGACAGCGGCTTTGGTGGCACAATACACATTGCCGTTGGCATAGGCCGCGTCGCCAGCCACTGAACCTATGTTGATAATATGCCCACGGTTGCGGGCCACCATGCCTGGCACAATCAATCTGGTCATCGTGAGTAATCCCTTGATATTGGTGTCTATCATCGTGTCCCAATCGTCGAAACTCCCTTCATA
>CAKOVA010000095.1 GCA_934120735.1 uncultured Prevotella sp. | reverse complement strand
CCCGTGATCCTGCGCGCCGTCAACACCGTCGACGCCATGACCGCCACGGTCGAGGACGTCCCCTTCGCGCTTTTGCAGCGCATCACCGCCCGCATCACCGCTGAGGTCCCGAACGTCAACCGCGTCCTGTACGATCTGACGCCCAAACCCTGCGGCACGATCGAGTGGGAGTGAGGTTTGCGTCTGAGCCGAAGCGTTCTGCCTGAACCATAGATTTTGCAAAAGACAAAGCGGCCGTGAACATCGCTTCGCGGCCGCTTTTTTGATGGGATTTTTTGAAAAACGCGCGTTAAAACGAAAACGTCTGCCGATGATCCATGATCTTCATGCAGATGTTTGCCATTTCCTCCGGCGTCTGCGGCATTCCCGCGTGCAGCCAGACGTAGACGATCGAGTGCATCGCGCCCTGATAGGCGCACGTTTCGTAGGAAAGCTGCGATGCGCTTTCACTTTCGCGCATCAAAAGGTCAAACACGTTCCCCGAGTACAGCGACGAGATGAGCGCGGCGTTTTCCCGTATCATTTGAAACAGCGCCGTGTAGTAGCGCTGCGGGTCGCGGCGCTTCGCCGCTTCGGCTGCGGTTTTTTGAAGGTTCGCGACGTAGTCCCGCGCGACCTCGGCCAAAAGCGGCTTCAAATTCTCATAGCGGCGGTAGAACGCCATGCGTGATATGCCCGCCTCGCGGCAGAGTGCCGACACCGTGACCTTCTCAAGCGGCATTTTCCCCAAAAGCGCGATCAGCGCAAGGCGCAGCGCCTGCCGCGGTTCGTCTTTGCGATCCATTTGCCTTTCTTTTGCCCTCCTTTTTTCAAAAAAGCGTGACAGCTTTTTGCGGATGCGTCACAAGCGCCGTTGACAGCGCCGGCGACCGTGCGTTACAGTTGTATCAGTAACAATATATCGAATCCCTGCGAAAAACGCAAGGGGAACGGAAAAAAGAAAGGATACATCGCTATGAAAATGGAAAATAAGGTCGTCGTCGTGACCGGCGCGTCCTCCGGCATGGGCCGCGCGATCGTCGAACGCTTCGTGCGCGAGGGCGCGAAGGTCGTGGCCGTCGCCCGCCGCCGCGAGCGTCTGGAGGCGCTTGCCGCGGAGCTTGCCGACGCGCCCGGCAAAGTCGCCGTTTATGTCGGCGACATCGGCAGCCGCGAGGTCAACGAGGGCATGATCGATTTCGCCGTGGAGACCTTCGGCGCGCTGGACGTGCTCGTCAACAACGCGGGCATCATGGACGACATGGCCCCCATCGGCGACGCGACGGACGAAAAATACGAGCAGGTCATGCGCGTCAACGTCTACGGCCCGATGACCGCGATCCGCAAGGCGGTCAATTACTTTAAAGAGGCGGGGCGTCCCGGCAACATCATCAACGTCACCTCCGAGGGCGGCACGCATTCGTGCGCGGGCGTGATCTACTGCGCGTCCAAGGCGGCGATGAACTCCGTCACCCGCAATACGTCCTATATGTATCAAAACGACAACATCCGCTGCAACGCCATCGCGCCCGGCGGCATCAACACCGAGATCGCCAATTCGATGGGCATGCCGAACATGGCGGGCTACGAGCGCGTGAAGACCGTCATCGCCTGTGCACCCAAACTCGGCAGTCCCGAGCAGATCGCCGCGGCGGCGCTGTTTTTGGCGAGCGACGAGTCCTCCTACGTCAACGGCGTGATCCTGCCCGTCGACGGCGGCTGGTGCGCGATGTAACGGAAGCTGTAACAAAACAGGAAGAAAAACGAAAAGGACGCTTGGGGCACCTTCCTTGCAGAGGGTGCCCCAAGGTGGCTTTTGTATCTCAATTTAATATGTTTCTTGAAACGGTGTAACCTACGGTTATGCCGTTTTTTCTTTATTGCGCTCGATGAGGTGCTGCTGGAAGGCTTCTTCCGTTTCCTCCGGGGTCAGTTCGTGCAGAATACCACGCCACTGTAATAGATGTCCAGAAGCTGCACACTCCATTCTGTTTACCTCCACAAATTGATGCTCGACCATTCGTAGGTGCTCGGATTTATTCGATATTGCAGGCTTTCTTCAAATAACCAAGCATTTCTTCCTCATGCACCTTATATGCGGTTTCTTTCCAATAAAGGCTGGCGACCTTATCCCCATGCTTCTCCGTAAGTTCACTCATAATGCGAAGTTTAATACTTCCTTTTGCAATCATATCTTTGAAGGTGCTTTTCTTTGCTTCGGGAGACATATTGGAAAACTTGGAATTTACATTACGCTGAATGATACAAAGGTTTCCGAATTGGTCAACGCCATCTTTCCACGATTCAAAAGTGCCCTCTGAAGGATTTTGCGGATACCAATGCTCAACAGAGTTTCTAAATTCAAACACAAAGTCGCTATATCGCTTCTTTCCGTTGCGGTCATTGAACCAAAGCAAATAGTCAAGATAATTGAAAACAATATGAGGCGTATTTACACCCATTGCATAGTTGCCGTCCGAACAAACATCAAAGAAGTTTTCCTTTACGGCATCACTCGCAATGCGCTCAGCAATCTTATGGAAGCAAGATATATCATCGTTTAAGTGTTTGCAGTCGTTCTCTGAGAGCCATACGAGCAATTCGGTAATCCAATGCATTGCCTTGGGCGAGGTGTAGGAAACGCGCAATGCAGACTGTATCATAATATTTGTTTTGGTTTGCCGATCATTCGTATTCATCCATTTACCGCGTTTTGTGAATTTGGAGTTTTGGTAGTAAGCCTTCTTTTTCGATTGTTGTCCAGAAACATAGAGGCTTTTTAAGCTCCATTCGCCATCTGTGCTGTCGTTTGCGTATTCTCTCTTAACAATGTAATTATCGAACAAGAATCGAGTTCTTAGCAGGCACACGATAAAGGTACGAACGAATTCCTCCTTTTTATCTGCAATCTTTCCATCTTTGTCAACACCATGGTCGATAACTCTATTAAACGCATCCAAGAGCTTTTTATCATCCAGAAGTTCATCAACAATTTTCGACTCTGTCTTTTCGTGAGTTATTCCATAAAGATTTATATATACCTTTAGCGTATGCAGTAGGAAATAGGGAAACTCTATAACGCTTTCAAAACGCACACGAACATCGCCGTCAACATACCCCTCATCGTCTTTGATATTGAACTTTCTATCAATCAAATCGCATATACGATATCCTGTTGTTTCCTGCGTTGCTCCGTTGATGGCTTTCTTGTACTCCTGCCAACTATTTGAGGGCATGGCGTTCCATTCGGAGCCGAAAATTGATTCTCTAACCGCATTGTTCTTGCTTATAAAATGCATTTGAACATATCCGGTCATGTCGCTGCAGGCATCCCAAATTTTTGCAAACAAGCCCTTTTCAGTATCATCATTTAAGAAGCTCATGAGTGTAGCTTTCAAAATATCGTGCTGCTCCAACTGTTCGCCTCGTGTGTTCATTATCTCAAAGTATCGGTTAAGGTCTGTATTCTCCGGAACTTCAATTCTGTAAACAATGACCTTTGCGAGCTTTTTAATAAAAGCCTCTTTATCAAAATCTGCTCGTTCTAACTTGTGAGACAAAATCTTAATACCTCGCTGGATACTTGGTTCAATCCTATCCATATCCAATTTGCTGCGGTTTTCAAGGAGGAGTTCTTCTATATTTCTAAGTGTATAGTTTGACTTTTCTCTGCAGGCAAAGGTGAGCGTTGGCTTTACTTTAATTCCAAGGCAGTTCAACAACAAATATAATGAAGTAAGCCGTTGCTGACCATCAACGACCTCATATCTGCCATTTTGCTTAGAAACAATCAATGAACCGATATAGTAGTTTGCATCATCGGCAACATCTTCTATATCCTCAACTAATTGTGTGAGCTGCTTGTCTTCCCATGCGTATGCTCGCTGATACAGAGGGACAATGTATTCCATGTCGGTATCAAAAATATTATTATTTTCACCGACAATATGAAGTTCCGTTACTAAACTGCTCATTTTGCATCTCCGTATCCGTTTATTTCTTTAAGCGTATTATATAACTCTTGCCACTTTTTGTTAGAAGGATTATCGGGGTCTCGCCGCACTTTTATCTGTAAGCCGGAAATATCGTGGTGCATACGAGCAAGGCTTATCTTTGAGAAAATACCAATCGTATTAGTATATCTTGAATTTTCATCTCCGATGGCGTACTTGTTCACGCTATCAAATCCCAGGTTTTCCATATCTACACGAAGCATAAACGCCCACGAGAATAATTTCTTCACTGCCATTTCATCAAAGTTATGGAACTTGTCATAGTAGCAAAGGAGAGCACAGTAAAAGAGATTTTTCGTGTACCCAAATCCCGCAGAACCAAACTTTACCTTATCCATATCTTCTGGAGTTTCAACATCCATGCCGCCGCAGATTACAAGTTTTATTTCTTTGAAACATGGGTTATTGCATATCTCAGCCTTAATATCTCGGAGGAGATACATATAATGTTCGACCATTTCAAAGAAATCATTGCCGGCAATAAACGGTTCTGTAATTTGGAAGTAGGGCATAGCTTTACTTGCTCGTCTGGCGTAAGAATATGTTGACCCTTCCGCTATTCCCTTATAGGTGTCGATTTCTTTAGCGGTGAACGGCTTGCTTTTGTTTCCTCTGCTCCAATTCCATATCGGGAATAAGTACAAGTCAAACAGTTCCTTGATTTGCTGCGTATTCTTTGCTTCCCATTTTGTAACGGCGTGTTCCATTTCATAAGGGTATTTCTTCATTTCGCGGAGATGATGCGCTTTCAAGAGGTCATGCGGGTCTAATGCCTTGCCTCTTGTGTTCTGAGAGTCGAAAAGCTGAAATGCCTCAGTTACTTTATCCACGTAAACAACGACAACCTCCAAGATGTTTTCAAAAGCGTGGGAAAACTCTTTTTTTACCGCATCGCTCTTTAAGGAAAACCACTCTCTTATGAAAGTGTAGTTGCGATGAATGTTGTACTGTGTAGCCTTATTTGAGAAGACTTTTTCAAGAATAGAACACTTAAATCCAGGCTCAATACATTGTTTCAAGAGCACCAACGAAATAATCCGTTGCTGCCCGTCGACGACCTCATAAACTTTATCGCCTCGGTTGTGTAAGATAATCGTCCCTATACGATACTTAAACTCCGTTCTGTATCGGTCCGCATCACTGATTGCGTTCGTAATATCAAGAAATAAGTCATCAATGTTCTGTATATCCCACTTATAGGGTCTTTGATAATCGGGGATATTCAAATTTATACGGAGCAATTCATTAACACTTCTTATTTCTGCTCTTCCCATGGTGAGATCCTCGCTTTTTATTATTCTTCAGGTAAAATCTCCATAATATCATCCATCGTACAATCAAGAGCACGACCGATTTTTACCAACACATCAGTGGTTACATTGTCGCCACGATTCAGTTGTTGATAGTATAACGACTAATTTCAGCTGTGTTAAGCAAATCACTCTTTTTCATATCTTTATCTATGAGTAGTTTTCATAGTTTTTTGTAGCCGACTGCCATTTTCTAGAACCGCCTACTTGAACATACAATTAATATTGAAAAATATAGCGCACTTTTGCGAGAAATTCAACTAAAATGAGAGTGTTAACTATCATATCGCTAAATTTGGCGTTGTGTAAATCTTTATTAGCGTAAGTGTCGTTGTCTCCATATACCAATATGCTCGTTTTCATCTTTTGGCAATTCTAAACAAGGCAAATAATAATCTCCTTGCTTCTCATACCATAAACCGTTCTTTCCGTAGTAAAATCTGTTTTCCATTTTGTAATCATCCAAATGTGATTGATTTTACCTACAATCCAATCATTCCGACTGATTACAAAAAGGCGGACGCGGGGATTCGAAGCCATATATCGAGAATGGTTTGCGAAAAAATTGCTATCGTACTAGCAATATTTTGCGGAAAAGATTGCTAGTATACTTACAATCTTTGACGGCGGG
>CAKOVA010000094.1 GCA_934120735.1 uncultured Prevotella sp. | reverse complement strand
AATGTAACTACCAATGAAACGTTTATCCAGGAGCAGTTCCAGGAAAAAAATGGTAGCTTTATGGCATCTGTTGCCGATGTGCCTGAAGGAACATACAATGTTGCCATCAGCGGTGACCTGAGTTTTACTAAGGATGGTATTGCCGGTAGCAGTAAAATCAATCAGAAGAGCGAGAATGTGAGTGTAAAATCCGGCAATGCCCAAGTCAAGTTGGCTGTGAACACATTCAATGCTAAGGGAGGTTTCGTTATCTCAGAGATTTTCTTCACGGGTACGCTTACTCCAGAAGGAAAGCAGTATTCTGATGACCAGTATTTCATTCTTTCCAATAATTCTGACGTTACGCTCTATGCAGACAGTATAGCGGTTCTGGAATCTAAGTTCCTCACAGTAACAAAATATGATTATGATCCAGATATCATGAACGAAGCAATGACGGTAGATGCTATCTATATGATTCCAGGAAAGGGTACGGAAGTTGCAGTAGAACCAGGCAAATCTCTTGTCTTGGCATTGAATGCCAAGAATCATACAGAAGCAAACTCAGCTTCATTTGATTTGAGTAAGGCTGATTACGAATTCTATGATGAGAGTTCAAATCCACGCTTCACAGACGATGACAATGCCAGTGTTCCTAATCTGGATAAATGGTATTGCAGTTCGCTTACCTATTTCTCTTTGCATAACCGTGGTTTCAAGACTTATGCCATTGCCCGTATGCATGGCGATAAGGAGAAGTATCTCGAAGAGAATACTTACGATGCCAGCTATGTGATGGAAGTGAATGGTAATGCTTATCCGATGACTGCCAAGAACTGTATCAAGGTTCCTAATTCCTGGATACTGGATGCGGTTAATCTTTCTATTGCATCTATGTGGCAATGGAATCTGGTATCTGCAAACCTTGATGCAGGATGGGCTCATTGTGGTCAGGTAGACAGAGATGAAAACCGCTACGGCAAGTCAGTAATCCGTAAGAAGGATGCTGATGGCAAATGGGTTGATACCAATAATTCTACCAATGATTTCGAATCAGATGCAACAGCCTCTTTCCTGAAGAAATAGGCATTCTTGTATAATTAAAAAAAAGAAAAATTTATGAAGAATCAGTTTTTGGGATTATTCCTTCTCTCTTTGTTTCCAGCTTCATTGTTTGCTCAGACTGTGGAGCAGGACACTTCCGTGCGACAGGGCAAGTTGAAAAATGGACTGACTTACTATATACGACATAATAATAAAGAGGCAGGCCTTGCCGATTTCTATATTGCCCAGCGCGTAGGTTCCATCCTTGAGGAACCCCGTCAGCGTGGACTGGCTCATTTTCTGGAGCACATGGCTTTTAATGGTACCAAGCATTTCCCAGGCAAGGGGAAGAAGTTGGGAATCGTGCCTTGGTGTGAAACCATAGGTGTTAAGTTTGGGGCCAACCTGAATGCCTATACATCTGTAGATCAGACCGTCTATCACATCGGGTCTGCCCCTGTCAAGCGTGAGGGCATTATCGATTCGTGTCTTCTGGTACTCAACGACTGGAGCCAGTATATCAATCTCGAACCTAAGGAGATAGACAAGGAACGTGGTGTTATTCATGAAGAGTGGAGAAACCGGCGTACCGGTATGGCCATGCAGCGCATGATGGAGAATGTGATGCCAAAAATCTACAAGGGAAGCAAATATGAAGATTGTATGCCTATCGGCAGTATGGATGTTGTGGATAACTTTCCCTACAGAGATTTGCGCGACTATTATCAGAAGTGGTACAGGCCTGATCTTCAGGCCATCGTGGTTGTGGGCGACTTCGATGTGGATATGATGGAGAAGAAAATCCAGAAACTTTTCGGTAAGATCAAAGCCCATAAGAATCCTGCAGAGCGTGTCTATTATCCCGTAAATAACAACGACAAGATGATAGTTGCCATTGAGAAGGACAAGGAGCAGCCTATTATCATCGGCCATCTCTACATGAAAACCGATGCCACTCCTGACAGCGAAAAGAGCCAGGTAAAGTATCAGCGTGATGACTATGTAAGCGGACTCATCACTTACATGCTCAATGGCCGTCTCTCAGAAAAGAAACAGGTGGCAAATCCTCCATTCATGAGTGCTACCGTAAGGAATGGTGCTTTTTTTGTTTCCCGTACCAAGGATGCCTTCAGTATGAGCATCAGCTGCAAGCAGGATCACGTACTCGGTGGTATCTACGATGCTGTGGGTGAAATAGAGCGTGCCCGCCAGCATGGTTTTACAAAGAGTGAACTGGAACGTGCCAAGAAACTCTATCTCAATGCAGCAGAACGAAAACTGAAGATGGAGAAGGATTATCGCAACGGCCATTACGTAAGCCAGTGTGTGAATCATTTCCTTGAAGGAGAGCCTATCCTTACTCCAGCCTATAATCTGCAACTGGTAAAGCAGTTTGATGGTGAAGTAACCCTGGCTGAGGTTAATCAGTCTGTAGGTAACATCATTACGGATAAAAATCAGGTATTTGTTATGTATGGCCCTGATAAGGAAGGATTTGTTATTCCTTCAGAATCAGAAATAGAAGCTACGGTACTTGCTGCCCAGAAAAAGCAATATGAACCGTATCAGGAGGAAAAGATTCCTTCTACGTTGATGTCTGCCTTGCCAAAACCGGGCAAGATTGTGTCTGAAAAACCATACGGCAAGTTTGGCATGACAGAGATTACGCTTAGTAATGGTATGAAGGTTTACGTAAAACCTACCGACTATCAGGCAGACCAGGTAATGATGAGCATGCGCGCTGAAGGCGGAACCTCACTTTACGGAAATGGGGATATTCCTAATTTCTCTCTCTTGACAAGTGCCATCACAGAAGCGGGTGTAGGCGACTTTTCTGCTACTGCTTTGCGTAAGGCTTTGGCTGGAAAGTCAATCAGGCTGACTCCATCCATCAGTAGTGATGGCCAGCGTATAACAGGCTCATCTTCTGTAAAGGATATGGAAACCATGATCCAGCTGGCACAACTTTATTTCATGGCACCTCGTAAAGACAGTGTGGCATTTGAGGGTTTGAAGAATCGAACTCTGTCATTTCTGAAAAACCGTAATGCAAGTTCCAAGGTGGTTTACAATGACTCCCTTTCTGCCGTTCTCTATGACCATAACCTGCGTATGGCTCCTGTCACCGGTGAGGTTCTTGCCAAGGCTGATTACGGGCGCATTATGGAAATCTATCGTGAACGCTTCAGCGATGCTAGCAATTTCAAAACCGTTTTCATCGGAAAGATAGACATGGCAGAACTTCGTCCTTTACTCTGTCAGTATCTGGCTACCTTGCCTTCGACCTATAAGAAGGAGGAGACAGACAAGAAAAACGTTCCGCAGATTGTTATGAAGAACGAAAAGGTAAAGTTTGTTCATCATCAGGAAACTCCCCTTGCCAACGTGAGCGTATTCTACGCAGGCAACGTACCGTTCTCGCCAAAGAATGATCTGGTGCTGGATGTCCTGACCCGTGTATTGCAGATAGCCTATACAGATTCTGTAAGAGAGGAGAAGGGAGGTACCTATGGAGTAGGAGTCAGTTTCAACCTTGAAAAGGATGCCCTTCCAAATGCCTTACTTCGCATTACCTACAAGAGTGATCCGAAACGTTATGAAGAACTGAATCCTATTATCTACCAGCAACTTCAGAACATCGCAGATAAGGGACCTTTAGCCAGCAGTATGGATAAGGTGAAGAAATATCTGAAAAAACAATACCAGCAGATGATTATCACCAACGACTACTGGAGTTATGTTATCTGGCATGAGTTGGATGATGATGCCGATTTTGATAAAGATTACTATAAGATGGTGGATTCTCTTACTTCTGAAGAGGTGCAGCAGATGGCACAGACTCTGCTCAAACAGAATCATCGGATAGAGGTAACAATGCTGTCTGAGTAATAATCAGAATATTTCATTAAAAATAAGACCCGGCAAGAGAATAGCTGCAAGCTATCTCATGCCGGGACTTTTCATTTTACGATAGAAGTTTGTGAGAACTTTATCAAAGTTCCCATTGGACATACAAAACGACAGTAGGGACGTGTGATTATAAAGGATATTGCAATGAAAAGAAGCGCAATCACAATCACTATCCATGAGGCAGAATGGAAGATAAATGCCGAGAATGGTTCAAAATCAGTCCATTCGCTCCAAACTCCTCCCCATATACATATCATCAATAATGCCCATATTATCTTGCGAAGCTTATCAAGCCGTTTTATAGTAACGGGTCTCATTTTTAACTTGTATTTCACGCATCTGCCAGCTATCTGTTGCAGGGAGCCATACGGACATACATGGGTACAATAATGCGACTTCTTGCCGAAGAGCGGATAGATAAAGGCTGTTACCAGCATGACAATCGCGATGATGCTGCCCGAAATTTCCATGCCATGGACTGCAAAGCCCAGGAGGTAGGTATAAGAAAGGCAGGTACCACACCAGAAGCCGAGCACAATGACATTCAGTATCAGTTGCCAGAAATGGTATCTTCTGTTCTTGATAAACAATGGCAGAATGGCTGCCATCAGGACAACAGCTATCCCTATGATGTTTCTGAGAGAGAACAGGGAAGAGCTGTTGTTTTCGGAAGGACTTAAACTGCTGCTACCATTTTCTGATTCTTCAGTCGCTAAATGCGCTTTAGCATACAGAAGTCCCTGATGCATGTTTCCGATGATAGCTTTGGATGAGAAAGTAGCACCTGTGACAGCATCCACCTTCATATCCATAGCTTTGTCTATCGTTTTACCTTTCCATTTTTCAAACAGAGTAGAGGCATTGTCAAAGAATTCCTTGGTCTCATCATTCTTTAATGCAATGATGTTTTCTACAACGCCATTCCTGATTACTATTTTGAGTGGAACCTTTCCTCCATATCCCATGATGTTGGATGCTAAAACAGAGGTATTAATCTCTGCTCTTCCGTTTCCAAACATGCGTAGCGTGTCGTTGCTTGCAGTTTCTGCCTTCTGTTCAGATTTGAGAGAGTATCCAAACAGTTCATGATGCTTTGTGATGGCAAGTGATGAAACAACAATCAGACAAATGAAAAGATTTACAACCTGTTTTATCCGGAAAAATGATTTCATATTACACTTAATCCTTTCTTTCCTGTTTTCTCTTATTTATGTTTCAGGTAATAAGCAATACCGCGTTTTACGTTTTCTTTCACAGCTTTGCTTGAGAAAGTGGCTCCAGTAACGCCATCTACTTGGACTGAAGCGGCCTTGCTGACTTTCATGCCGTTCCATTTATTGAGCAACCCTTGTTTTACCTTATTGAAGAATTTGGGCGTTTCCTGGTTGGCAAGCGGTTTGATATCTATAATCTTTCCTTTCTTGATATGGATGGAGAGAGGGGTGTTGCCACGAAATCCCCTTACATCTTTACCCAAAGTAGTGGTGTTGATAATGTAACTGCCATCTGCTTCTTTCGTCATAATCTCAGAATGAGAACTTTTGGTTGTTGCAGTCATGCTACCAATCAATCCTGTGCTCAGTAAGGCTGCAAAAATGAATATTCTTTTCTTCATAATTATATTGATATTTCTATAATAGAATGCAAAATTACACAATTTTTCTGTAATATACAAGACCCTATAGAAAAATCATCATTTTTAGGTATAGCCCTTCCAATGATGAGAATGAACCATCCATTGCTATGGTAGGCAGAATCTGTCTTCCCAAATCTCATCCAAATATCAAAAAAGCTAGAAAAACCTTGACCTGAATACAGAGAAGAATATACTTGATGAAGGTTTTAGAAATATATCGGCAAGAACTGTCAATTACACCGATGGAGAGGGCGTAAGACTTGCTTGCAAGCATTCCTTGAAGAAGTCGGAATCCCACAAGTCTTTAGCTTGTGGGTAGTTCAAGTGCAATCAATAGTTCGGGCATGGAGGCTGGCAAGGCAAGGAATTGGGAGGTCATTTCTTCAAAATACCCCAATCTGTGATTGGCGAAAGGCTGATGATGAAACAAGCAGCCAATAGCAAGGCGGAACTTGACGTTCTGGTGGGCTGAACTAAATTTGCTATGGCAAAACAAGGGAGGATGAAAGGATATGGAATGGATTATAGCATGAAAATAGTTAAAGAAATATATAAAAGTCAAGTTT
>CAKOVA010000093.1 GCA_934120735.1 uncultured Prevotella sp. | reverse complement strand
CTCCTATGGTTATTTTTGAAGAAATGCATGAGGTTAAAGACTTGAGCTACATTATCGTTGATTCTACGCAAGTCATTACCTCTATTGAGGAGAAGCATTCATAAATCGCTTATTTTAAACTATCCAGAAATTTTTAGCTGAATTTTATTAAAAAATGCTGTGTTTTGTAGTTTTATACAGCGTAGAAGAAATCAACAATGAAATAAACAGAAAACACGAAAATGTTGCCGTGACATCAAGAAACCAAAGAACGTAAACGTTCTGACGAAAAGAACGAAAATCAATGCGCTGGAGTGTCTCTCCGCTTATTCGTCAAACGAGTGAGGCTGCAACAATGGTTTTCGTGTTTTTAGATAGAATGGAACGTTCTTTCGTGAAATGTTTATTACGGCAATGTTTTTTAGATTCTTTCGCTTCTTTTGTTGTAAAAAAACGAGATGTCATTGTGGTTTTCTGTTGGTGAGCAGGATGCCATATTCGCTTCGTTTGTAATTTTGAGGCGGTAGTAAGCAAAGGATGACTGATTTTTTTCGCTTTGTAGTTAGTTGTTAAATGAAAGCTCCAAGGCGGTATCATGCTTAAAAAAGCGAAAATAGGAGTATATCTTATTTTTTTATGTTATTTTTGCACATTGTTCGTACACGTGTACAACATATCAAGGGCTTAGATGTTTCGTATCAAGAAATTAGATTTATTCATAGCCAAGCAATTTGGGCTGCTGTTTGCCGGGGCCTTCTTCATCTGTCAGTTTGTACTGATGATGCAGTTCTTGTGGAGGTATGTCGACGTGCTCATCGGCAAAGGACTGTCTATGGAGGTCATGGCACAGTTTTTTTGGTACATGGGCTTGGCTCTTGTTCCACAGGCTTTTCCGTTGGCCATCTTGCTGGCGTCCCTCATCACGTTTGGCAATTTAGGCGAGAGTAGCGAGCTCACGGCCATCAAGTCGGCGGGCATATCAACCATGCGTACCTTTCGTTCGCTCATCGTCATCTCGGTTGTGGTTTGCTTTTGTTCTTTTTACTTTCAAAACTACGTAGGCCCCAGCGCTAACATGAAGATGGCCCAGCTGATGATTTCGATGTCGCAGAAGAACCCGGAGCTTGAGATTCCGGAAGGCATCTTCTACGATGGCATCCCCAACAGCAATCTTTACGTGCAAAAAAAAGACATGGACACCGGCAAGTTGTACGGCATCATGATTTACAGGATGACGGGCAGCTACGAGGACCAAGCCATCATTCTGGCCGATTCGGGCATGCTCCAGGCTACGGCCGACAAGAAGCATCTGCTGCTGACCCTGTGGAGTGGCGAATGGTTTGAGAACATGCAGTCGCAGGAACTGGGCGCCAGTGCCAGCATTCCTTACCGCAGAGAGACCTTTGCCGACAAACGAATCGTGCTCGACTACGATGGCGATTTTAACATGACCGATGCCGCTGCGCTGTCCAACAACGCCAAATCAAAAAGTTTGTCACAACTCACTTCGGGCATCGACTCACTCAACATGACGTACGACAGCGTGGGGCGCAGCATCTATGACGATGCGCAACGAATGTACTACCGCATTCCGAAAGTCAACAAAAGAGATTCGCTGGCTGCTGTGAAATTAGCGCAAGGCAAAACATACCATTTTGACTCGCTATACAACAAATTAACCAAAGACCAGAAGTTGAGCGCAGTGAACATGGCACTCAGTTCTGTTCAATCGGAGGTGACCGAGCTTAACTTCAGAAGCATGATTACCAGTGACGGCGACAGGCTGCTCCGGGAGCATCATATTGAGATGATCAACAAGTTCATGCTGGCCCTGTCGTGCATCATCTTCTTTTTCATTGGCGCGCCGCTGGGTGCCATCATCCGGAAAGGAGGACTGGGCATCCCCGTGATTGTGTCGGTGCTGGTCTTCATCGTGTACCACCTTCTTGACAACACGGGCTACCGAATGGCGCGTGGCGACATGTGGACGGTGGAATTTGGCAAAGGTCTGGCTCCTGCGGTGCTCATCCCCTTGGCGGGCTTTGTTACATACAAGGCCAACCGCGACTCCATGGTGTTCAACATCGATCAGTGGAAAGCCGTTATTATGAAAGCGCTGGGCTGGCGAACCAAGTGCCATGTATACGGCAAGGAGGTGATTATCGAAGATCCCAACTATCTCGAAGACAGGCAATTGCTGCTGAATATGAACGATGACATCAGACGATATGTCGAGGAACATCGGCTGAAATCGCTGCCCAACGTGGTGCAGGTGTTCTTTAGATACCAGCCCGACCACGAGGTGGAACGCATCAGCGATGAGCTTGAAAAAGTGATAGATGACCTCACGAACACCCGCGATAGAGTGATTTTGAGTGAGCTGAACAACTATCCCGTGCTGGCTGTAAAGGCCCACACGCGTCCCTTCGAGCGCAAGTGGCTGAACATCGTTTCGGCTGTCATCATCCCGCTAGGACTGTTCTTCTACCTCAGAATGTGGCGATTTAGGATTCGGCTGCTGCGCGATCTCAAACAAATCGTGCAGACAAATGATGCGGTGACCGAGCAAATTACGAAAATAGTTCATTCAAAATAACACCTCTTTATATATAGCTATATACGAATATGGAAAACTTTAAACTGGCCAGCATCGAGGATGCGCTCAAAGATTTCAAGGAAGGAAAGTTCGTCATCGTTGTGGACGATGAAGACAGAGAGAACGAAGGCGATCTCATTATCGCAGCAGAGAAGATTACTCCCGAGAAGGTGAACTTCATGCTGAAACACGCCCGTGGCGTGCTTTGCGCCCCCATCACGTTGTCCAGGTGCGAGGAGTTGGATCTTCCGCATCAGGTGACAGACAACACGTCGATGCTGGGAACCCCATTTACCGTGACCGTAGACAAACTGGAAGGATGCACTACGGGTGTTTCGGCTCATGACAGGGCAGCCACCATCCTCGCACTTGCCGACCCAACATCCACCCCACAGACGTTTGGCAGACCGGGACACATCAATCCGCTGTATGCGCAAGACAATGGTGTGTTGAGGCGCTGTGGACATACAGAGGCTACCGTAGACCTGTGCCGATTGGCCGGACTTTACCCTGCCGGGGCCCTGATGGAAATCATGAACGAAGATGGCTCCATGGCTCGCATGCCCGAATTGCAAAAGTTAGCCACGGAGTGGGGAATTAAAATCATCACCATCGCTGACCTCATCGCCTACAGACTGGAAAAGGAATCAATCATCGAAGTGGGCGACGAAGTAGACATGCCCACCCGATACGGGCATTTTCACCTCATACCTTTCAGGCAACAGAGCAACGGCTTGGAACACATGGCTTTGGTGAAAGGCAAGTGGGAACGGGACGAACCGGTGCTGGTTCGCGTGCACTCGTCTTGTGCCACGGGCGATACTCTGGGAAGTTTGCGTTGTGACTGTGGTCAGCAGCTGCAGAAGTCAATGGAATTGATTGAGAAAGAGGGGAAAGGTGTTGTTATCTACATGCAGCAAGAAGGTCGCGGCATCGGCCTTATGAATAAGGTGGCAGCCTATAAGTTGCAAGAAGAAGGTTACGATACCGTGGATGCCAACATACACTTGGGGTTCAAACCCGATGAGAGGGACTATGGCTGCGGTGCGCAGATGCTGCGTCATTTGGGCGTACGCAAGATGCGACTGTTGACCAACAATCCCGTAAAGCGCGTTGGACTGGAAGCATACGGATTGGAAATTGCCGAAATCGTACCCATTGAGGTGACGCCCAACCGATACAACGAGCGCTATCTGAAGACCAAACAGGTGAGGATGGGGCACAAACTGCACCTCAAATAAATGTCCGAATGTTACAAATGCAAAACATTTGTTGAAATAATATCACTTTTATTTCGCTTCAAAGAATAAAAATGCTACTTTTGCAATCAACAACTATTCAATCGTAAAACAAATGGCACACCTATCAAACCGTCTGAACCGTCTGGCCCCTTCAGCCACACTCGCTATGTCGCAAAAGAGCAGTGAGATGAAAGCTCAAGGCATCGATGTGATTAACATGAGTGTGGGGGAGCCTGATTTCAATACGCCAGACCACATCAAGGTGGCCGCAAAGCAAGCAATTGAGGAGAATTACTCGAAGTATTCTCCCGTGCCAGGGTACCCCGACTTGAGGAAAGCTATCGCAGAGAAGCTGCAAAGAGAAAACCAACTCAGCTACGATACCGCAGAGATTATGGTGTCCAATGGTGCCAAGCAGAGCGTTTGTAACACGCTGATGGCGTTGGTTGACGATGGGGACGAGGTGATTATCCCTGCACCTTATTGGGTGAGCTACCCACAGATGGTCAAACTGGCAGGTGGAAATCCGGTGATTGTTAAGGCTGGTTTTGAACAGAACTTCAAGATGACGCCCGAGCAGTTGGAAGCTGCCATCACGCCTAAAACACGCATGTTGATACTTTGCTCGCCCAGCAATCCTACCGGAAGTGTTTACTCAAAGGAGGAACTGGAGCAACTGGCCAACGTAATCAAAAGGCATGAAGACATGTTTGTGCTGGCTGATGAAATTTACGAGCACATCAACTACATCGGTCAACACGAGAGCATCGCACAGTTTCCCGGCATGAAGGAACGTACCATTCTCGTTAATGGCGTTTCAAAGGCTTACGCCATGACGGGTTGGAGAATAGGCTACATCGCCGCTCCCGAATGGATTGTGAAAGGCTGTAACAAGCTGCAAGGACAATACACCAGCGGACCGTGCTCGGTGAGTCAGCGTGCCGCGCTTGCAGCTTATGTCACAGAGCAAGCATGTGTGGAGGAAATGCGTCAGGCTTTTCAACGCAGAAGAGATTTGATTGTACAGTTGGCAAAAGAGATTGATGGTTTTGAGGTGAATGAGCCACAAGGTGCTTTCTATCTATTCCCCAAGTGCAGCAGTTATTTTGGTAAGAGTGACGGTCAACAAACCATCAACAGTGCCACCGACCTGGCTATGTATCTGCTTGAAACAAGCCACGTTGCAACTGTGGGCGGTGATGCCTTTGGCGATTCCGAGTGCATACGCATGAGCTATGCTACCAGCGATGAAAACATTCGGGAAGCACTCAAGAGAATGAAAGATGCTCTCGCAAAATTGAAATAATGAAGTCGCAAACGGAGATAAATTGCAAGAAAAAGTAAAAAAACACTCGTTAAAACTTCTTAATTTCGTAAAGATTTATCTATAAATTATATATCTTTGCGATATTAAACCCAAAGTAAATCTCCTTCTTGGATGAGGATGAGGGAAAACTTGAAAAACGATTAAGCATATAAACAACTTAAATTATTAATAACCAAAAATTAAAATTTTTAAATTATGGCAACAACAAAAGCAGCCCCTCAAAAGAAGTCTAAGGGCTTTCAGGGCGTTAGACATGCGTTTATTATCATTATCTTGGCATTCATTGTAGGATGGGCATTCTACAACTTTATTCTTGGTGATCCAGCTAACTTCGCTAACGGCGATCGCGCAGGTCATCCTCTGAATATGTTGGGCACCGTGTACAAAGGTGGATGGGTTGTACCTATTATCTTTGGTTTGTTGTGTACCGTAATTGCAATGTCTGTTGAGCGTTGGATTGCTATCAGCGCTTGCTCAGGTAAGGGTAGCGTGACCAAATTCACAGAAAACGTAAAGGCAGCTCTGAGAAATGGTGACATCGCCAAGGCAGAAGAGCTTTGCCACAAGCAGGGTGGTTCTGTAGCTAACGTGGTATTAGCTGACTTGAAGTCTTACAGAGAGATGGAAACAACAAATATCAAGTTGAAAGAGAAAGTGGCTACCATTCAGAACTCACATGATGAGGCTACCGCACTTGAAATGCCTACCATGACGATGAACTTGCCGATTATCGCTACGATCGTAACATTGGGTACACTTACCGCTTTGTTCGGAACCGTGCTTGGTATGATTCGTTCGTTCGCAGCTTTGGCAGCTGGTGGTGGTGCAGACTCTATGGCACTTTCTACTGGTATTTCTGAGGCCTTGGTAAATACAGCTTCTGGTATTGCTACATCTTGGTTCTCTGTAGTTTCTTACAACTACTTCACCAACAAGATTGACAAGTTAACATTTGCAATGGACGAGATTGGTTACACAATCGCTCACACATTCGAAGAAAAGCATCCAGAAGCTTAATTTTTGCTAACCCTTTAAAAATTATTCAGTTATGGGTAAGT
>CAKOVA010000092.1 GCA_934120735.1 uncultured Prevotella sp. | reverse complement strand
CTCAAGCAAGTTCGATTCAAGCAAGTAGTAGAAGAATTCGAGAATGAGAAAGTTAGTATCACCGTAGAGAATTCCACTGAGTTCAAAGCGGGCGATATCGGTAAGTATCTGACTGGATTTGAAGTGTTAAATCCTGATTTGGTGATTTGTCATTTAGATGCTAAAGCTTCCATGCAGATAGACTTGACCATCAATCAAGGCCGTGGATATGTTCCCGCTGATGAGAATCGTCAATTCTGCACGGATGTCAATGTCCTCCCAATCGATTCAATCTACACCCCAATCCGTAATGTTAAATACTCAGTAGAGCCTTATCGTGTTGAACAAAAAACCGACTACGACAAGCTTGTCATTGAGGTAACCACGGATGGTTCCCTATCCCCAAAGGATGCACTGAAAGAAGCTGCCAAGATTCTTATCTATCACTTCATGTTGTTCTCGGATGAAAAGATAACACTCGAAAATCCAGATCAAGACGACAACCAGGAGTTTGATGAGGAAGTGTTGCGCATGCGTCAATTGCTTAAGACGAAACTTATTGACTTGAACCTTAGTGTTCGCGCACTCAATTGCCTCAAAGCAGCTGAAGTTGAAACTCTCGGTGACTTGGTGCAGTACAACAAGACAGACTTATTGAAGTTCCGCAACTTTGGAAAGAAATCGCTTTCAGAGCTTGATGATTTGCTCGAAAGTCTGAATCTATCATTTGGAACCGATACATCAAAGTATAAACTGGATAAAGAGTAAGGTTTAGGTATGAGTTGTTAGGTTTTTAAGTTGTTAAGTTTATAAGTTTAGTTTGGATGCTTTGAGTAATCAATAGTCTGACAACGAATGCGTAAGCTTGCCATCTACTTGAATCTATAACGTCTATATTAACAAATCCACTCTCATCCAAAACGAACAAAACAAAAAATGAGACACAATAAAAAATTCAACCACTTAGGTCGTACTGCATCTCATCGTGATGCTATGCTTGCTAACATGGCAGTATCCCTGATCATGCACAAAAGAATCACTACGACCCTCGCAAAAGCAAAGGCTTTAAAAAAGTATGTAGAGCCACTGATTACCCGTTCAAAGGACGATACGACCAATTCGCGTCGTGTTGTTTTCCGCTACCTCCAGAAAAAGGAAGCTGTGACAGAACTGTACAAGACTGTAGCTCCAAAAGTAGGTGATCGTCCAGGCGGTTATACCCGTGTAATCAAGCTGGGTACTCGTCAAGGTGATGCTGCTCAGATTGCTTTTATCGAGTTAGTTGATTTTGATGACAATATGGCAAAGACTGAGAAAACAGCTAAGAAAACTCGTCGTAGCCGTCGTTCTTCAGGTAAGAAGAATGATGAAGCTGCTAAGGCCGAAAATGCTGTTGAAACAGACGATGCTGTTAAGGCTGAGCCAGCCGAAGAAACTTCGAAAGAGGCTTCTGAAGCTAAAGCCAAAGAAGATGTTTCTGAAGCAACAGCTAAAGAAGATGCTTCTGAAGCAAAGGCACAAGACGAAAAGGAAGCTAAGTAAATTTTACCATATTGGTTTTAATATGAACGCTCTCATCCAATTGGGTTGAGAGCGTTTTTTATAAGTACACTCGGCATCAGCACTGTCTAATGGGTAAGTCCCGATTAAGTCCTTGTGGCAGAAACTACATAGTCGTACCTTGAAGACTATTTAGTCGTCTTTCTATCGCTCTCCGTATACTTTTTCAGATAATCATGCGTTATTGTCATAGCATCTTAAAAAGAAGATAGAATGAGAGTTAAGATGATACTACCTGCATTGCAGGAGGCAGAAAGTCCTTATTGGCGACCTATAAAGTATTCACTTTTTCCCCCTTTGGGACTGGCAACACTCGCTGCCTATTTTTCTGATGATGACGATGTGGTGATTCAAGATCAGCATGTTGAGAAACTGGTCCTTGATGACACGCCTGATTTGGTTTGTATACAAGTGTATGTTACTAATGCCTATCGTGCCTATAAGATTGCCGATAGTTATCGACAAAGAGGGGTATTTGTAGCTCTGGGTGGTCTACATGTAACCAGTCTTCCTGATGAAGCATCACTTCATGCTGATACCATATTATTAGGTCCAGGGGAGGAATCATTTCCTCGTTTTATCAAGGACTTGCGTGAGGGGCATCCGCAAAAGAGGTATGTTGCCAGTTGGAGAAGTCTGGAAAACATACCTCCTGTCCGTCGCGACCTCATCAAGAGGGAAAAGTATTTCGTACCGAATTCCCTTGTTGTATCAAGAGGCTGTCCTCATCATTGTGATTTCTGCTATAAAGATGCTTTTTATGGTAAGGGGAAATCATTTTACACACAAAAGGTAGATGATGCATTAGCAGAGATTGACAGGCTTCCTGGCAGACATCTTTATTTTCTTGATGACCATTTGTTGGGTAACCCCCGGTTCGCATCCGAGTTGTTCGATGGAATGCGTGGTATGGGCAGGGTGTTCCAAAGTGCCGCTACTGTTGCTTCGGTATTAAATGGCAATCTGATAGAGAAGGCAGCAGAGGCTGGTTTACGTAGTTTGTTCCTGGGTTTCGAGACGTTTTCTCCAGAGAACCTTCGTTCCAGTAACAAATTACAAAACTTATCAAAAGATTATGTGGCTGCTGTGGAACGACTTCATCGTCTTGGCATCATGATCAATGGTAGTTTTGTTTTCGGCCTTGACCACGATGATAAAGATGTATTCCATAGGACTGTTGATTGGGGGATTGAGCATAGTATCACCACCGCAACGTTTCACATTCTAACTCCTTACCCAGGAACACGACTTTTTCAGCAAATGGAACGGGACGGTCGCATTACATCACATGATTGGAGCAAGTACGACACCAGGACTGTCGTTTACAAGACGATGGGCTTGTCCACAGAAGAGTTAAAACAAGGCTATGATTGGGCTTATCGCGAGTTTTATTCATGGAAAAACATCTTCAATGCAAGTTTTGGTCATGACAATCTGAAGCAGCAGTTCGCCCATTTATTTTATATGGGAGGATGGAAGAAGTTTGAGCCATTTTGGAATTTTATGATTCAGTATGGTAATCTGAATCGTATGTTGCCTGTGTTGGAAAGTCTGTTAACTAACACTGGTGGTCATAGAAATAAAAACAACTCCAAATCTAAGTATGGAAATCCTAAGGATAAACTGCCCTATGAGAAAATGTCAAACTATTGAAAACGTGTATTGGTGAAAGGAGGGGGAAAGGATGTTAATTCCTCTAATCTTCCAGGTGCCAGTAAACGATTGCAGCGGCGTGGTACAAAAACGGCCATATTGTTCGATGATGAAGAAAACCACTATATCATGGTACATCAAAAAGAAAGGATAATAGAATTCCTCAACAAAGAATTGGAATTAATATGAAAAGTCAAAGGGCTTCTGTTAATAATTCACAACAAGCAGCACAGCATGTTGCGAAAAATACTATATTTACCAACAATAAATTGACTAACCAAACAATTATTTAAGATGAAGAAAGTATTTTTGATGGCAATGGCAGCCATAGCGTTTATATTTGCGGGCTGCGGAGACAAGAAGACTACACCCAGCAACAATCAAGTAGACACTACGATTGTGATGGATGAAAGTGCAGACGCAACCGCCGACTCCCTGACGTCTGAACTTGATACACAGTTGTCGCAGAACAACACGGATGCCATTCAGGCTACCCTGACATCGCTGCAAAACAAGTATGCTGAGCTGGTGGCTTCTGGCAGGCTGGACACAGCTAAGGCTTATGCAGCCAAGATTCAGCAGTTTTTGAACGACAATGCAGAGAAAATCAAGACTGCCACAGCTAACAATCCCTCTATTGCTGCGCTTGTAACGGGCATTCAGAATCTTCCTACAACAGCTGAGGCAACAGCCGAACAGGCTGAGGCAGCTGTAAAAAACAATGCGAAAGAAATGATGAAAGAGGCTGAGAATGAAACCAACAAGGCTATTGATAAAGCCAAGCAGGAAGCCACTGACAAGGCCAATGCCAAAATGAATGAGGCAAAGGACAAAGCCGGCAAGGCGCTTGACAAAAGTGCAGAGGAAGCCAACAAGAAAGTAAACCAGGCCAGAGGGCAAATCCGAAAAGGACTGGGACTATAATTCCAGAAGCATTTACTACTGGGATAGGTGGAGTTGTAAACACGTTAGCCCAGGGCATTGCAATGCCCTGGGCTAACGTGTTTATAGGCTTTCAGCCCTTGCCACCTCAATCAATATTCACATCGTACACTGCCATTGGCCGTATGCGTTTGGATTGAACCGGGTGGCGCAACGATGAAGTCAGGAGGAAAAAAGATTCCTACCTCACTATCTTCATTGTTTTTTTACCTTGCTTCACAATGAAGAGGCCATGCTTAGGCAGTTGGCTTACAGAGAAAGTGGCTGCTGGGAGCTGCATCAGTTTGTGACCTTGCAGGTCGTACACGCTGACGGGTGCTTCTGCATCGCTTATCGTTGGTGCCTCGATGGCTGTTACCCAGCCGTAGTCGGTGCGATTATCCTTGATAGTAAAGGTGCCATTGGCGATGTTGATCACCACACTGTTGGGTTTGCCATACTCTGATCTTACCACTTGCCAGTTGGCATCGCGATCATCTTTGAAACGTAAGTATACTTGATAATCGCCATCGGGAAGGTCGGCAGGGATGATGATTCTTTGCCACGAAATTGAGTACCACTGGCTGTCATCGGCTTGATAGTTTGTTGTCTTAAGGTCGCGTTGCAGTCCATTGCCTTCGATGACCAGCGCCAGTGTACCATTGACAGGAGTGCTGCTCACGTTCCAAACCTTCGCTTCGCCCATGCTGATAGCTCGCTTGGAGAATTTCTCGATGGTGAGCTGGCTGCCATAAAACAGGGTGAGGTGACTCCTCCACGCTCCTTGCTGCGCTGGCTGAATGCCAACAATCATGTCTTGAAAGTAACTGTAGTCGCCACTATTCTTCGGTGCTAAGATGCCGATGTCGAAGTCGCCGTCTTGATAGCCTCCCCAGCCCCAGTTGACATGTACTTTGCCGTCTTGGTTGTAGCCGTCAATCACAAAAGCGTGACCGTTTTCCCATTTCGAGTCGTTGCCCGAATAATAAATGGGGCGTTGTTCAGACAACTCCTTATACACCATGTCCATCCATTCTTGTTCAGAATAGTAGTTGCGGGTGTAGCGATTCATGTTGGGATTGTAGCCGAAATTGTTGATCAATGCGTTTTGTGCAGACATGGTGTATGAGGAACTGAAGCCAGGTTTATAATCCATATTGACGGAGATGCCCACCTGCCGCATCAGCTCTGACACAGCTTTCGCCTCTTCGTCAGTGTATTTTCCTTTTTCATAGATAGGCAACATCTTGTCCCACTGATAAGGAGAAGCGGAAAAGTCGGCGGAGAGCGTCTCACCGTTCATCGAATAGCTGTTCGAGCCTTTGCCCACCGTTGGATACTTATAATAGCGCATAATCTGCGTCATGGTGATGGCCACGCATCCCACAAGATAGGGTTTGCCCTTATCATCCTTTTGCACATCGTTGTTGAAGGGCGCTTCTTGTTGCCATTTCGTTTCTATGAGTGGGTCTACATGGTCGGGTAGGGGTGCCGATGGTGCGATGGCACCACTGTAGCCATGTCCGCTGGCTATGCGAGTGGCTATGGCGGCGTTGGCTGCCCGTAAGTACCATTGAAAGGCGGGATTGATGTTTGTGTCGTTAGTATATGGCTTGTTTGATACACCGACAACGGTTTCAATGGCGTCATCGTTTGCCAATACCACGAAACCCACATGACGGTTGCCAATCACGGTCAAGTCTGACAGTTGTTGAAGCGTTGTCATCCTGCTGGTGTTTGTGGCCCTGGTGCCTTCGGCTGCCGCAGATACGGATAGCTGTCGGGCGGCTATGGCTTTGAGTTGTGCCATGGTGCGAGGCTTTGCCGATGCCGAAAGACCAAGCAGCAAGCTAAGGAAAAAAGTAGTAAATAATCTGAATCTCATTATATACATATTTGTTACAGTTGATAGAAAAACCCAATGGGCATTGGCGAGAGTTCTCCCACCGCCCATTGGGTTGCAATTGATGACAACACAGTGTGTGTTATCTTTTTATTGTTCGTTCATTTTTTAGTCCAAAAGCGCAATCCATTCTGGATTCCCATTGTTGGTCCACCATCCCCAATCAGGCGAGTACCAGTGTAGCCACAACTCAAAGGTGTCATCATCTGGATAATATTTGCCACATTCGTCTTTGGTCAAAGCGTCAATGTCTGCCTTCTTCCAAAGTTTCTCGCTATCACTATATAAACCAACAATCCAGTAATCTTTCATGCCATCGTTGTTCCATTTCTGCGTATGGATGTACTGGGGTTTCATGTGAAGTATGTTCTCACTATCTTTCCAGAAAGTAATGGTTCCCATGTCACTGTCAATCCATTCGGCCTTTGCATGTAGACC
>CAKOVA010000091.1 GCA_934120735.1 uncultured Prevotella sp. | reverse complement strand
AGTAAAGAAGCGTTGGTAAAGGCAATTATCAACAAGTTTGGCGAAGCGGAACGTTTTCACACCTGTTCGGCAGAAGGCATGACAGCCGCACAATTAGTTGACTTTCTCGAGGCTCGTGGCAAGTTCATGCCCGCATCCTCCAATCAATTTACGGTAGATGAGACCAAGATTTGCAAACATTAGGTTGGAACTTGCGAACTCATCAACTTACGTTCTCATCAACTCGCAAGCTCATGAACTCATGAACTTATGAACTTACGAACTATCAACTCGCAAGCTCATAAGCTCATGAACTCACAAACTCACAAACTAAATAACTCACAATCTCACAATCTCCCAAACTCATCAACTCATCAACTCACGAACTCAAAAACTCAAAAACTCACCCCATGATTAAGATTTACGGAATGAAGTCCTGCCCCGATTGTGTGGCAGTAGACCGCCAGGTAGCGGGCGACAGTCGTTACCAAGTAATAGATATTGGCGAACATGTATCGTTGTTAAAACAATTTTTGCATTTGCGCGACACCAATCCCGTCTTTGATGAGGCGAAACGCAGTGGAGCGGCAGGCATTCCATGTTTTGTTTTGGAGGATGGCACCGTTACGCTTCGTCCAGAAGAGGCAGGACTTTCGAGCAATGCGTCAGATGCACCTGCCTGCAACATTGACGGTTCAGGCTGTTAAGTCATCGCTTGCTGACTCCTTTTGCCATATGCAAGAGCAAAAGGAAAGAGGAAGTGTGGCGACTGCATACAATTTTGTTGTTGTATGGGTATGTAATCTTTTTTCCTTTTGCGCTTACAGCGCGCCAGTTTGTTTATACATCCATACCCAGAGCGTTGCTCTGGGCTGTGTTCCTATTGGGGCTTCGCCCCGTCTTTGCTCGTAACATCTGCTGCACAATATCTTGGACTATGTTCCTGTTGGGGCTTCGCCTCGTCTTTGCTCAAATATAAACTCACAAAATTATTTGCAGCTTCGCCCCGTCCTTGTTCGTAATATCTGCTGCACACAATTTTGGACTATATTCCTGTTACGGCTCCGCCCCGCCTTTGTTCAAATGTAAACCCCAAAATTATTTGCTGCTTCGCCCCGTCTTTGCCCATTATCGTCGCTGTTGCACAATGCCACGTTGCTGGTATTATCTTCAATCGTGTTCATTGCATTTCAACAAATACGGATGATTGCATATTAGCAAATACGGATGATTGCATATTAGCAAATACGGATGATTGTATATTAGCAAGTACGGACTATTCCATATCAGCAAAGACGGGCTGAAAGCCCAAAAAGAATATAGCCCAGAGCAACGCTCTGGGTACAGTTGACTATCTATTTTGCGTTCCGAAAGAGCAAAAGGAAGGAAAAATTGTGCCGACTGCTAACAATTTTGTTGATGTATGGGTATGGATTCTTTTTTCCTTTTGCGCTTACAGCGCGCCAGTTAGCTTATGCATCTTTACCCAGAGCGTTGCTCTGGGCTGTATTCCTATTGGGGCTTCGCCCCGCCCTTGCTCGTAATATCTGCTGCACAATATCTTGAACTATGTTCCTGTTGGGGCTTCGCCCCGTCTTTGCCCATTATCGTCGCTGTTGCACAATGCCACGTTGCTGGTATTATCTTCAATCGCGTTCATTGCATTTCAACAAATACGGATGATTGCATATTAGCAAGTACAGACTATTGCATTTTAGCAAGGACGAACTATTGCATTTTAGCAAAGACGGGCTGAAAGCCCAAAAAGAATATAGCCCAGAGCAACGCTCTGGGTATAGTTGACCATCTATTTTGCGCTCTGAAAGAGCAAAAGGAAGGAGGAAGTGTGCCGACTGCAAACAATTTTGTTGATGTATGGGTATGGGTTCTTTTTTCCTTTTGCGCTTACAGCGCGCCAGTTTGTTTTTACATCCATACCCAAGGCGTTGCCTTGGGCTGTATTCCTGTTGGGGCTTCGCCCTGCCTTTGCTCGTAACATCTACTGCACAATGTCTTGGACTGTGTTCTTGTTACGGCTTCGTCCCGCCTTTGCCCATTATCTTCGCTGTCGAACAATGCCACGTTGCTGGTATTATCTTCAATCGTGTTCATTGCATTTCAACAAATACGGATGATTGCATATTAGCAAGTACGGACTATTCCATATCAGCAAAGACGGGCTGAAAGCCCAAAAAGAATATAGCCCAGAGCAACGCTCTGGGTACAGTTGACCATCTATTTTGCGCTCTGAAAGAGCAAAAGGAAGGAGAATGTGTGCCGACAGTAAACAATTTTGTTGATATATGGGTATGTGTTCTTTTTTCCTTTTGCGCTTACAGCGCGCCAGTTTGTTTATACATCTTTACCCAAGGCGTTGCCTTGGGCTGTATTCCTATTGGGGCTTCGCCCCGCCCTTGCTCAAATGTAAACTCCCAAATTATTTGTGGCTTCGCCCCGTCCTTGCTTGTAACATCTGCTACACAATATCTTGGACTATGTTCCTATTGCGACTTCGCCCCGTCCTTGCTCAAATATAAACTCCCAAAAATATTTGTAACTTCGCCCGTCCTTGCTTGCGACATCTGCTGCACATTATCTTGGACGATGTTCCTGTTACTGCTTCACGCTCCAATTGCTCAAATGTAATCTCCCAAATTATATGCGGCTCCGCCCGTCCTTGCTCATAACATCTGCTGCACATTATCTTGGACGATGTTCCTATTGGGGCTTCGCCCCGCCTTTGCTCAAATATAAACTCCCAAATTATTTGTAGCTTTGCCCGTCTTTGTTCCCCTTGAAAAAGGGCGACATGTGGCGATGCGATTAGGAGTGGGAGAACATTCTGCGTACGGACCAACTGCGATGACCTATATGGAGAGATCTTTCGACTACCGCCTCTAATCGTGACACAATCATCATCTTGGCAGTGTTTTCCCACATTCTAAATTCTACGTCTTCAGAATGTTCGTAGGTAAAGTCTATGAGCTGACTGATATCAAACGTTTCGGCTTTGATGCCAGCCCCTTCTAACGAAGCCTCGTGGGCATTACACTCTTGTTCGATGTGGGCAGGAACCATGAGAACGGGTTTGCCCATGTACATGGCTTCGCAAACCGACTCAAACCCTCCGGTGGTGGCATACGCCCTGCAATTGGCTAAATAGTGTAAGAATTTGGTGTCATCTATGCGATGAAATGTAAGGGTGTCGTCGATTTTGGTTACCTCTTCTGCATCCGCTTTGTCCCAAAAGAAATGAAGTTTTACGTGTGGGTGGGCTTGGTGCCATTGTTTCACCATCTCGCTAAAGCCCGCATTGATGATGTAGCCCGTGATGAAGTCATCGCGATGACGAGAGATGTCCAGCACCTCTTCACGCAACAGTGGGGGAACTACGGAGAGATGCTGCTTATCACAGTCGGGCATCTTCCGAAACGAAAGCGCCAACTTATGTGCTGCTCCCCAACATGTGGCGCGTGTAAATGCCAGCATGAGCCAGCGCGCAGTAGTGTGTTGATGAGGAAAGCGATACTGGGGATGCATGAACATGTATTGATGTCCAATGCATACCTCTGGTACGGAGGGGCGCAAAAACGCATAAGTGAGTCCGGTAAGTATTTCGTAGAAGTTCACCACTAAATCGGCACCACTCCACTGGATGTGCTGGTAGAGCTGTTGAATGCTCTGAAGATAGTCGGACGATTTCATGAAATTATATGCCATGGAGCGTGTCAGACCGATGTGCTGATTCTTCTTCGAAGGGAGAAAGTTAGGACTCCAAAAGGTGTCCACGGGTGCTTTGGCTCTTTGAAGGAAGAAATCGGGGAGCTGTCTCGATTTACTTTTACCTACCAATATTTCAATCACTTGATGTCCTTTTTCTTCCAGTGCTTTTTCTAATGCCAAAGCCTGGGTGAGGTGTCCACGACCTTCTCCTTGTACAACGAATATGACTTTCATTTTCTTGATTTTGTTAGTAATCATTAGTTTGCTGGCAAAATTAGTGAGTTGTTGTTTCAAATTCATTGACAAGATATAACAATTCTAAGTCATCTTATTATTGTGGCGGAGCGTCATCCATTACGCCCATGCTCGCAATTTTTGCTCATCATGGAATAGAGCCGTTGGTGGGGAGTCTGTGTTTTAGGCTGGTTCTATAAATTACCACCGCATATAGTCATTAAAATTTTATGAAATACGTTTTGTTATCTTTTGGCTTCTTTTTAGTTCAAAATGTAAGTTCGTTCAGTCGTGTAGCTCGCTACACTCCTTCACTCTCTTGCATTTTGACCTCAAAAATAAGCTCAAAGTCTAACAAAGCTAATTGATAGAACCAGCCTTTAAGAAAAAAATCGTACCTTTACACTCTAATCATGGATGCGAAACTTGGTTCCATCTGCACAATGCGTGGGTGGCATGGAAATATGAAGCATCAAAAAAAGGAGGAATGAACAAACAATGAAAGGCAACCCACCAACACAGAGTATTTTTCAACGTCCCATTTGGGTTTCACTATTTGCGCTCACTGCCGCCGTGGCATGGGGCTGGGCATATCCGCTCATCAAATTAGGCTTTGCCGAGTTTGGCATCACGCAAGGAATGACGGGTAGCAAGATGGTGTTTGCCGGCATTCGGTTTAGTTTGTCGGGCGTCATCATCTTGCTTATGGCGCAACTCACTGGGCGCGATTTTCAATTGCGCTCGGCAAGAGATTCGTGGTACATTCTTCTGTTTGCCCTTCTGAACACCACCTTGCATTATGCGTTTTTCTATTTCGGACTGTCGTATAGCGAGGGTTCGCGAGCCGCTATTCTCAATTCGCTCAGCGTCTTCTCGGTGGTCATCTTTGCCTGTCTTTTTTTTAAGAGCGACCGCATGACGCTGCGCAAACTCACGGGTTGCGTGGTGGGCTTTGCTGGTATTCTGTCGCTTAATTTGGGAAGTGCCGAGAGTGGACACTTCACGTGGTTAGGCGATGGCATGATTATTCTCAATGCCCTCTGTGGTGCTGCTACCTCCTTACTCACTCGTGGACTGGGCAAGCGCATCGACGTGTTTGTGGGTACGGGACTGGCGTTGGCCATTGGCGGCTTGCTCTTGGTGGTGCCTGGGCTGTTGTGGAATGGCACATTGCCACGCATCACGGTGTTGGGCTGCGTGTACTTGGTGTTGCTCATTGGCATTAGCACGGTGGGTTTTGGTTTGTACAACAAGTTGCTGACCTGCAATCCTGTGGGAAAGATCGCCATCTATAACTCGCTCATCCCCGTGGTGGGCGCCGTGACCTCCTGCCTCTGTCTCAACGAGACGTTTCATTTCAAGTATTTGGTGGCTGGCTTGTTGGCAGCCGCTGGTATTTATATCATCAATAAGGGAAAATAACAACTTACGGTTGTCTGAGTTTTGTCCTGCTTGCGGCTCTCTGAGTAGTGGTTGTCGTTAGAAGCTGTACTTCAGTTTAACCCACGCTTCACTGTTTTTGCCATACATCTTGAACATTCCTCTGTCGGCATGAAAATAGTCATATCCGATAGCGATTGCTGTTTGGTCGTTGAGTGAATAGGTGGTGGATAGGTGATTGAAGATGCCACCGTTGGTTACATCAACGTAGGCAAAGGTAGAAAGTTTTAGCGTGTTTTGCAGTAGTTCTTTGGCAAGTCGTGCCGTGGCTATCCCTGCATGGCGATAGATAGGCAGTCTTTCAAGATTGCCCGATGTGTATTTGTGGCAATATTGCAGACTTGCATTCCAGTCGTTGCCAGGGTACCAATCAATGCCGATGAGCGCATTGAGCGCATTGCGGCATTCCACTTCGCATCCCATTGCAGCATTTTGCGCCTCGTCGATGTATTTGGCTACCTCTGCTCGAATGACGAATTGTCCGATGGGTAACGAACAGTCGGCTCCTAACATTGTCATGCGGTGATAGCGTCCATCGATGTGTAGTGACTTTCCGTCGGTTGTCATTCCCATGCGGAGGGCTGGCAACTTGTTCCATGTGCGCAAGGCACTCACGGAGAAATCCACACCGCTGAGGTTAACGGTGATGCGTCCACCGTATTCCATGTTCTTCAGTCGCTTTTCTGGTTTTCCGCTTTCCAAGTCTATGGAATAGGGGAGGGAGGTGTTCGGCAACCGCATTGCCCACGGATTGCGCAGGTCGGTAGGTATCACAGCGAAGTTAGTCACAGGGTTGCACACCGCTTCTGCTGTAATGGCTCCCAAGGTGTATTTGGCACGTAAGCCATTCACAGGCATACGTATGTCATCATAGTCTTGGGCGAGAAATTCGGTATAGTCGATGGGCGACACGCAGTCGGTAAGTCGCAGTGCGTCTGCCACTCCCCATATCACGATTTGCCGTCCCATACGCAGGTCAAGGTTGCCTTTGGTATATGACAGGTACGCCTCTCGCAGCTCAATGCCTGTGCGGTCTTTCAGTATTCCGTTGTAAATAGCGTTCAGAGAAACAAAGAGAGCTGTCGCTCCTTTTTCGAGTCTCACTTCGCCCCTTGCCCGAGTTCTCGACGCCATCCAGTCTGCATTCCCCGTTGTTCGGAGTGCGTGATAGGTGTCAAGAAATCCCTTCACCCGAACTTGTAA
>CAKOVA010000090.1 GCA_934120735.1 uncultured Prevotella sp. | reverse complement strand
CAAGTTAATGATTTCGGTACTTGCATCGGCGATTGTGGGAAACGACTGTGACAATAATTCTAAATATCTTAAATCTTCTGGGGTAGGGTGTTTGTATTCCATTTCCATTTATTTTATTGTATTCGATTCTGTTGTATTGACGGTTTCTCTTAGCCTTTTGGTGTGCTTGTCATCAAGGGGACTTAACGGCATGAACCCTTCTGTAAGTTTGTAATCTTCACTCAAAATCTGCATGATACGAGCTGCGAATTGTGCTTCATTCAGCTGCTCCAGCATGTTGTTGAGTTTGTCTTCATCGTATTCCAAGCTGTTCAGTGTATCGTTCAGTTCCTGCAACGATTGTTTTTTGATGTTGCGACGGTGATATTGATAACGCAGATAGAGAAGGGCATGACACACCTCTTTTTCAGGACTGTCGTCATTGGGAAAGATGTTTAATTTTTCCTGGATGCGTTGGTGTGTCAGCCGATCGTGTGCCTCAAGGATTTCATGATACAGCTTTATCGTTTCATGAGCCATCTCTTCGGGCGAAATCATGGAGGTAGTCACGGCATTGGGTATGACGTGAATTTGCTCATTCCATTTCCTCTTTTCCATTTCTTGCTTTTCAAGTTCTCCCCAAACGATGAGGGCCGAAGCCTGTTGGGTTGCTTTTTTCTGGGCAGATGTCTGCAAAACTTGGGCGGGAGTTGGGTGCTTTGGGAAATGCCACGGAGCCAGTTGTCCTAAGGAAGAGAAGACTGTTGGAATCAATAATCTGTGGCATTGTTCCAATTTTTTATGAGCCGAAGCATCCCAAGCCACGAAAACATGCACGATATCGGGGAACTCATGAGACAGCTCTATCTCGTCGTATCTTTTAAGATACTGCTGAATCATCGACAGATGAGCTTGATCGTTTGGACTGCCCGCTGCCTTCTTGGACATGTATAGTTCTACTCTCATCCCTATAGTTTATGGCTGGTGAAATCGTTTTTGTCTGCTCTGACGTATCTCAAACGGTAGGATAGATTTCTCCACATCACGCTGATTTCAAAAGGTATGACCTTCCAAAGTGCGATGTCTTCCAAGAAATATGTAAGCGTTCTTTTGGCGAATCGTACACGCAGAATGACCGTAAGGAGCAAAGAAACCACGGCTGTCAGGAGTAAAGTATAATTCATGAGAACGCCACCATATACCATCATGGCCAAGATGAATAGGTAGGACGTATGCAAGAGCATCGTGTCCAGATTGAACAGCATCCGCATGGGCGTTGATCGGTTGAGGTATTTGCGTGTTTCTTGATAGAAAAGATGCTTGTTGAGCCATTTCTTTTGCAGTGGTTCATCTTCTATAATCCAGGCATCTCGCTCCATCATGAGTGCGGATGAGCCTTCGTCCGCATATTTGTTGACGATGAAATCGTATTCACCGCGTAACAGGTGAAGGTTTCCCCGATAGCCTTCTCCTTGTAGAAACATACTTTTTCGAAACGCCAAATTGGCAGAATTGGTGCGATAGGCAATACCGTTTTCAGCTTTTCTCATAAGGTACAGTTCTGTATACAGCTGCTCAAGTCGGCGAAAGTCAGCTGTTTCAGCCGTGTAGTTACTATACCCCAGCACCAGTTTGTTGTTCTCATTGCAAGCCTTCGACATGCATTGCAACCAATAAGGCGATACGGGTGTACAACTGGCATCGGTCATGATGATCCATTCATACTTTGCCGCCTTTACTCCAAGGGTAACAGCCAACTTCTTTTTACTCATGTAGCGCGAGGATGAAGGGATGAACGTAGCGTAAATATGCGAATCGTTTTCATACCGCTTCAATACGTCTTCCGTCTCGCTGTCACCTTGCTCGGCTACGACAACAACCTGAAATTCGTTGTCAAATTCTTGTGAAAGAAATGAGGGTAGGTGCATCTCCAGCTCCTTGGCTTGGTCGTGTACGGTAAGCAGTACCGTGATGGGAACTGATGTATTCGCAGGATTTGAGGAGACGGTTGATTGCTCTTGGGTAGAATTCGCATCTTGAAAGCTGTCCAAACGAGCTGATTCTTTCTCCTGGAGGTGGGAGGATTGAAGCCTCTTCACGATTTTCCTAAACCGGTAGAAGGGAGAGAAAAAAGGAGCAATCACTGCCAGCAGCAGGGTGATAGAGCTTAGTATGATGGTCAACTGGTCAAAAAACATAGACACGAATGATTCTACAATGTTATAAATCTTCTGTTAAATAACCTTCGGGTAATTTCCTACAATTGTATTGACTGGCCATTACTTCGCCGTAAGCACCCGCAGACCGGATGGCCAACAGGTCGCCGCGATGACATTGGTTCAAATCAATGGCTTTGGCAAACACGTCACTTGACTCGCATATTGGTCCCACCACGTCATAGGTTTCATGAGCGTTATTGCTGGAAAGATTCTCTATTTGATGCCGCGATTGATACAGAGCGGGTCTGATGAAGTCGGTCATACCGGCGTCAACGATACAAAACTTCTTGCGTACGCCTTGTTTGATGTACAGCACTTTGGTGATTAAACTTCCGCATTGTGCAACGACAGAGCGTCCAAGTTCGAAATGTAGTGTTTGATGTGGGTACAACTTCAAGTGCTGGGCGTATGTCTGAAAATATGCTTTGAAATCAGGAATGGGTTGCTGGTCAGGATGTTCGTAGTTCACACCCAATCCTCCGCCAACGTTAATACGCTCAACATGAACATGATGCTGGTGCAGTTCTTCCTGCAATTGATTGATTCGATCGCACAAAGAAACGAAGTCACGCATGTCAAGAATTTGTGAACCGATATGAAAATGTAGGCCGGTAAACCTTACATTCTTCATCCGCAAACACGCCTCAAGGGCGGTTTTCATCTCACACAGGGCAATACCGAACTTGTTTTCGGCCAGTCCTGTCGTGATGTTCGCATGGGTATGAGCTTCCACATCCGGGTTGATTCGCAAAGCAATGCGTGCAATTTTACCTTTCTTTTCAGCAATCTCGTTGATAACCTCAAGCTCGGCAATGCTCTCAACGTTGAAGCAAAGAATCTCTTGGTCAATGCCCAAAGCGATTTCCCAGTCACTTTTGCCAACGCCAGCATAAACTATCTTGTTGGGTGAAAAGCCTGCATCAATGGCAGCCTGAATCTCTCCACCACTCACGCAGTCGGCCTCTAATCCGGCCTGACTGATGATGTTGAGCAGCTTTGCGTTGGCATTTGCCTTGACGGCATAATGAACTTGGAAACGTTCATACTGCTCAATTTCAGTCTTGATGGCCTGGAGCGTTTCTTTCAGCAAAGCCGTGTCATAGTAATAGAACGGCGTTTGCTTGGTGCTAAGTTTGTCTAATGAAACCAACTGATGCATAGCTTCCCGTCAATTACCGTTCGTGCAAGTTGTTTCAAACAGCAAGTTACTCAGGCTTTGCAACGCTCGTTTCTTATCTGTTTCCCTTACCAAGAACGAAATGTTATAATTGCTGCCACCATAGGAAATCATGCGAACCGGAATATCCTTCATGGCATCCAAGGCAAGTGTTTCGAATCCAATATTGCTCCAGTCTAAATCACCAACCACGCAGATGATGCACATGTCGGTGTCAACGGTCACAGTACCGTATTTCTTCAATTCATCAACGATTTCATCCAGATGCGTGGCGTTGTCAATGCTCATGGACAAGCCCACCTCGCTGGTGGCAATCATGTCAATGGGCGTTTGATAGCTTTCAAAAATCTCAAACACTTTTCTCAGAAATCCAGTCGCAAGCAACATCCTGGACGATTTGATTTTGATGGCAACGATGTTGTCTTTAGCCGCAACAGCTTTGATTTTTCCGCGAACGATCACGTTGTCGATGATCGTGCCGTACGCATCGGGTTCCATCGTATTCTTCAGTCGAACGGGAATGCCTGCGTATTTGGCTGGCTGGATGCAAGTGGGGTGGAGGATTTTGGCCCCAAAGTAAGCCAGCTCGGCAGCCTCTTCAAAGTTGAGTTGTTGCACGGCATCGGTCTTGTCGACGATGCGTGGGTCGTTGTTGTGCATGCCGTCAATATCGGTCCAAATAACAATTTCTTCAGCGTTGAGCGCGGCACCAATCAAAGAAGCTGTATAGTCGGAACCTCCCCGCAGTAGGTTGTCTACCTCTCCATAAGCATTTCGGCAGATAAAACCTTGGGTGATATAAATCTGGTAACCCTCGTTGTCAGCCATGATGGCGGAGAGTTTTTCCTTGATGTAGGGTGGGTCTGGCTCAGCATTTTTGTCTGTTCTCATAAAGTCCAAAGCCGAGAGCAGAACTGCGTGTATACCCTGCTCCTGCAAATAGTTTACCACCATGTTGGTACTCATGATTTCACCTTGCGCAACAATGCACTTCTCTTCGAACGATGTAAAAAGGTCTTTGGTAAACGAGCGAAGATATTCAAATTCGCTTACAAGGAACTGGCGGGTTTTCGTCTTGTATTCATCCGTCGCATACAACTCGTCTACGTGCTGCATGTATTTCTCTTCCAATGTGTTGATTACCTCATTGGCACCTTCTGGATTCTTCTTGTAGAGATAATCGGCTATCTCTATCAGCGTGTTGGTAGTGCCGGCCATGGCCGACAGAACAACAAATGTCTGCTCACCCGACCGTGTTACGAGTGAAGCTACATTCTTCATTCGTTCTGGAGAACCTACAGAGGTTCCCCCAAATTTCATCACCTTCATCTTTATTATATTTACATTGCTTCGTAAAAGAATTGTCTATCACTCAACCGATGGACATGATTGGGAGTCGCTCTCGGCTTCTTCATGCAGGTCGATTTTGTTGTATTCGTTCGTAATGTCTTCGATGTGTCCATCTTTGCAACGATATACAATACCTGGGAATTTGTCTAACATGGGGATGTTGTGCGTGGACATCACCACAGCAGTTCCCGTTTGGGTGATGTCTTTCAGTAGCTTCACGATGTGACTTGCCGTTTCGGGATCCAAATTACCGGTAGGCTCGTCGGCGATGATGATCTTCGGCTTGTTCAACAAAGCTCTCGCAATGGCTATACGTTGCTGCTCACCGCCAGAGAGTTCGTAAGGCATCTTATGCTTTTTCTCAATCATGCCCACATCATTGAGCACTTCATCAATTCGCTGGTTAATCTCGTTCTTGTCTTTCCATCCAGTGGCTTTCAAGACGAAATATAAGTTTTTGTAAACATCCCGGTCATGAAGAAGCTGGAAATCTTGAAAAATAATCCCCATTTCTTTTCTCAACGCAGGCACTTCGTTGCGTTTTACCTTTATGATATCTCTGTCAAGGATTTCGGCTTTTGTGTCTGCATCGCCTTCGATATCCAATTCGCAATACATGGTTTTAAGCAGCGAACTCTTGCCAGAACCTACCTTCCCGATGATATAGATAAACTCTCCTTCGTCTACTTTGAAGTCAACGTCTTGCAAGATGTGATTGTCTGCTTGAAATATTTGAACTTTTTGATAATCTACTAACATATCTGATTTTTCCTTTTGATGATTTGGTTTAATGCCAGTTGGGGTATGCCACAGCCAAGAATGGTTGTCCTACAATTGAGGTCGTTGTTGGTCTTCTTACTTTTAAATGAAACATTTTATACGCTTGAAGTATGATGCAAATTTAGGCAATTTTTCCGAATTATGCGCCTCTCGGGGTGGAAAAGAGTTGGTTGGCGTACATGGTTCTATTATTTAACCCTGTTGCTTTTCGTTTTTTGTTATTTAATCAAACGGGTGGTTCCCCAGTGAAATGTCTTCTGTGGCAACGTCTTTTTAACACAAATGCTGGACGTTTTTTCAACCAACTTGTTCGAGTGTTGTAAATAAGCAAATCATGGTAGAGCTTTGTTATCTGTTTGACTATTAGTATCTTATGTGATTTTTAGTCCGAAAGAGAAATCAAAAAGCAATGTGTTTGGGGCATAAAACGCTCTATTTTGTGTAAAAAAGACCTTTTATAGGATTGAGATTGTGCGGCTAAAGCATCCAAATTGGACGGTAAAAGCATGCTAATTGCTGCTTTACTCCATGTGAATAGGGTACAATATGATGCGTTTAAGGATTTGAATACCTAAAATAACTCCCAATTTTGTCTATTTTTCAATTTTATTTTGTCAAAGAAAGCGAATCGGTTTAACAAACGAAAGGTTTGTTAACAAACAGAGGCGTGTCGTTGATTGACATCCATTATTATTTTCATATCGTGTCGTAATTGGTAGTTCCATTCGTGTTCATACAAAAGAACATGGTGGTTTTTTTTACACTGAACAACCTTGTTTCAATGAAAGAGCCGTGGGTTGACGTATCATCTTGCGGAGTTTAAAATTTGTTAAGTTGAGCAATCTTTCCTAAAACGATTGGTAGAATGTCATCGATTTTTCAAGATTTATTGTAATTTAGCAGCAATGATGACATATATTCAAATATGTGTTGGTTGAATAAATTCGACCAACTGGGTTGGGATGTATCAATCTATTTCAAGAGTAGACTCTTCCACATAGATGATTTGTCACATGAGCCAAGCGAAATTACATGAGTAACAACTATAAAAAACATAGAATATGAAAAAGTTTGTCTTACTGACAGTTGCTGTTAGCTTAACATCTGTAGCATTCGGACAGAATGCAAGTTCTTCTCCCATAGATGAATACGAGTGCATCTACG
>CAKOVA010000089.1 GCA_934120735.1 uncultured Prevotella sp. | reverse complement strand
ACCCTACCTGCTGGGCCTTCCAAGACTTCTATGCGTTCGATTTCGCTCAAATCGACAGGAATGTCGAACGCATTGTGTGCGGTTTGCGCATCGCAGATATTGATACCATTCAACAGAATGGTGACCTGCTCCGAGTTTCCGCCACGGATACCTACATCGGTCAATGCACCCAACGGGCCTTTTTGGCGGACATCTACCCCTATTGCCAATTTCAATAGGTCATTAACACTTTGTACCGGAGCCGATTCAATATCCTTTCGGCTCAGTACAGTTACCATTCTCGATTGCTGACTAACGGTCAGCGGAGCGCGCGAGCCGGTGACAACCACCTCTTCGAGCTTCACTTCCTGGCGTGCAAGGCTGTCACCCTCCAAGTCGTGGCGCACACTTACGCCATCGGCCTTGGCGTAAGTCAATGTGCTTACGCTGAGGACACTAATCAAAACTTCTTTGCCAAGAGCAGCGAAGAGCGAATATCCTTTGCGGTTAAAATGCTTGAACCACAGCTGATTGCGCTTGTTAAACTGTTCTTTTACCATGTTTGTAAATTAAAAATCACGGCAAAGTTAATGAAAAAGAGACACAACCCCACTTTTCAAAGGGTACAAAATAAGAGAAAAGTGGGGCTTTTATTGTTGGATTGTTTCAAGATCATTGAATCATATCTCATCGCATCTTTCATGCCATTGTGCACATAATACTTAGAATCCAGATACACTATAACCTGTCCACTACAGGTCAGAGTCATAACAATCACTTTGAAACTTAGTGGCGTTCAAGCTGAAAGACGTACTCCTTCCTACTTAACAATATTGCCCAAGATGCTGCGAGTGATTTCACGCGTCATGGTGCGAGTAGCAGCCGAAGTGGCATTTTTAACAGCACGCTCAGTGGCTGTCTTGCGAGAACGCGATTTCTTACCCGTCACCTGGTTAGAAACTGCCGTTCCTAATACCGAGGCGAAAGTGGCTGTGAGGGCGGTGATGACCGATTTCAACACCTTGCTGAACAGGCTGTTGCCATTACCGGCTGCTGCTTTCGGTGCTGATTTTTCTTCTTCTACAGGCGTGTTTTGCTGTGCCTGCTGTTCCATTTTGAGGAGTTGTTCATAAGCACTTTCACGATCAAAGGGCTGGTCGTATTTACTTCCCAAGCTCGATTGAGCGATAATAGCTTTGCGCTGTTCGTCCGTGATGGCCCCAATTTGACTCAATGGAAACAGCATTTTGGCCCGCTCAACCATCTGTGGTGCCCCTTTCTCATCCAAGAACGACACCAAGGCCTCGCCTGTTTCAAGGTTGGTAATAGCCTCTTCGGTTTTAAAGGCAGGGTTCGCACGGAACGTTTCTGCAGCACTTTTCACCGCTTTCTGATCTTTTGGTGTGTAAGCACGAAGCGCATGCTGCACCCGATTGCCCAACTGTCCAAGAATGTTGAGTGGGATGTCCGTAGGACTTTGGGTGATCAAGTAGATACCCACACCCTTGCTTCGGATGAGGCGTATCACCTGTTCTATCTTATCAATCAAGGCTTTTGACGTGCCCTCAAACAACATGTGCGCCTCATCAAAGAAGAATACCAGCTTGGGCAGTGGTTGATCGCCCACTTCGGGCAACGTCGCATAGAGTTCAGAGATTAGCCAGAGCAGAAAAGTGGAATAGAGTTTCGGTTGCATCATCAGTTTATCGGCGGCCAACACATTCATGATACCCTTTCCGCCTTCGGTCTGCAACAGGTCATGAATATCGAAAGATGGTTCGCCAAAGAACAAGTCGGCGCCCTGACTTTCCAACTGGAGCAGGGCACGTTGGATGGCCCCGATAGAAGCAGAGGAGATGTTTCCATATCTCGTGGTATACTCTTTGGCATGCTGCCCTACATAGTCGAGCATGGAACGCAAATCCTTCATGTCTATAATCAGCAATCCTCGGTCGTCTGCCACACGGAACACGATGTTAAGAATGCCCGCCTGCGTATCATTGAGTTCAAGGAGACGCGTCAGCAGTTCAGGTCCCATCTCCGAAATGGTGGCACGCATGGGATGCCCTTGCTCGCCATAAACGTCGAAGAACCGCACCGGACAAGACTGGAACTGCGGATTGGTGATGCCAAATTCTGCCATTCGTTTCTCAATAAAACCTGTGAGATGGCCCGTCTGACTGATACCCGACAAATCGCCTTTCATGTCAGCCATGAAGCAGGGTACGCCCGCCTGACAGAACGATTCTGCCATCACCTGCAGGCTAACGGTTTTTCCTGTTCCCGTTGCTCCTGCCACCAATCCGTGTCGATTAGCCATTTTGCCATTCATCACAATAGGGCCTTGTTGCCCATGTGCAATGTATAATCCTTGTTCTTGCGTATACATGATGTGTTACTGATTAAAATATTTCGGGTAAAGAGTTCACTTTTTATTTGAAAGATAAATGCAAACGTCCAAAACACGAGCGAATCACTATCGTGATTTCAGAACCATTATGTTGATGATCCCAATGATGATGAGGCATCCACCAATCTCATTAATCTCTAACAACCTGATACCTGGCGACCATGCAAGCACCGACAACGCCTGCTCTCTCGCGCAATGTTGAGGTTACAACTTCCGAATCTTCATTAACGATGTTCAGTGAATATTTCTTGATAGCCATCTGAACCGGCTGTGTAATGTAATCTCCGGTCTGCGACAAGTCGCCACCGATAATCAACATGTCTGGGTTGAAGATGTTAATCATGCCTGCCAAATTGCGCCCTAACTGGTCAGCTATCTTCTGCAAAGTTTCGATACACAGCGTGTCCTCCTTCTGAATTGCGTACAGAACATCTGATAGTGTGAGTTCTTTATTCTCTTTGAGCACTTTGTCAGAAAGGATGGAACGCTTGCCCTTCAACACGTTTTTCACCGTTTCGCGCAGCAGAGCCATGCCTGAAACCTCTGTCTCCAGACAGCCTTTCTTCCCACAGCGACACAACACTTCATTATCATAAGCTTTCACATGACCGAACTCACCCGAGAAGCCTGATTTCCCATAATATATTTTGCCACCTACAATAATGCCGATGGCTATGCCCCAACTCGCATTGACAAACAGCACATTCTTGGCACTTTTGCAGCAACCTACCAAATATTCGCCAAAAGTCATGGCTCTGGTATCATTTTCAATGCACGTTGGAATGCCAATCTGATCTGAAATATACTTGGCTAAAGGCTGATCCAAGAAATCGAATATACTGTGACTAACGCCGGTGAACGGATTCACTCTGCCCGACACGTTCATAGAAGCATGCAAGATAGATTCCTTTTGTATGTCAAGAGAGCCAATATATTCATTGACAAGATCGAGCAAAGTGTCAAGGCATTGCTGTGTGTTTTCTAATTGAAATGGAATCTTATTTTTCTCAAAGACAATGTTTCCACTGAAATCACAAAGAGCCATGGCTAAAGAGTCATAACTTGGGTCGATGCCTAAAAAATAGCCAGAGTCGGTAGACAGACCATAAACCGTAGGAAGCCTACCGTGCGTCTGATCACGTTTTCCTTTTGAAGCCACAAACCCCTTGCTCATCAGATCTGTGATGATTTTTGTCGTCGTTGGAACGCTGATACCTATATGTTTCGAGATTTCCGGTATCGTACAGCCATCATGCAGCATCAGATACTTGAGAATTGTTTTATAATTGTCAGGCTTTCGGTGCAAGTATTCTAATTTTAGTATGGTCTTCATTTTTGATGTTGATTTAACCTATATAAATGACAGCAAAGATGTGTTGAGTTTCAAATCAAAGCACTTTATAAGGCAAAGATACAAATTAAAATCGAAAACTTGAAACATTTTTGTAGTATATTCTGCTGGACAACAGACAGAAAAAACTCTTTGGATATAAGCCTTCCCTGGCTTCATAAAGTATGAGAACTCAAAGGTAACAGTGTTTTCCCTTGCAGCTCTCCGCACAGCCTCAAGTTTAAGCAACAGATTCCCCCATTTTTATTGGCAAGAAGCCAAATAGGCATGACACAGTCAGACGATTCGTTGATCATCCTGCCTTTCATAGCGTGCGGCGTAGCATAAGCGTCGCCATCCTCGTGCTGGGCAGAAGTGTTGTCCGTCTTGAGGCAGAAATGCAACAGCTTGCAGCCCAGCACAAGCGTCGGGGCATCCATCATTTGCTTGACCTGGTGCCTCTTGTTTCTCATGGTTTGGTTTATTTTGTATCGTTTGCCTTGACTATTTCTTCTAACGTAGTCCAGCATTGGTACATTCCTCTTGGTACATGGAAACATCCTTTCCATTTTCCACCCTTCAATGGCAACAGCACTTCGCCGCGCCTGTTGAGGTATCCGTACCATTCAGCATACTCGTCATCTCTGAAATGTGTCCATGCATATTCGTGTACCTTCTTAAACCAGTCCATACACCTCTTGTCTCCCGTGAGCTGATAGCCCTTGAGCATGGAGATAAGGGTTTCGATGTGTACCCACCACAGCTTCTGATCCCATTCTAATTGCTGGGGAGGACAGCCGTTGCGATCCATGAAATAGTACAGACCACCGAACTCCTTGTCCCATCCATACTCCAACATGGTAAGCGCGGTGTCCTTGGCTTTTTCTATCAGTTCGGGTCTGTCCAGGCGTTTACCCAAGTCCATGATAAACCACATGGCCTCTATGGCATGCCCCGGTGTTACCTGTCTGCCCTCGAAGCAGTCTACCAATTTGCCGTCGGCACCTACGTTTTCCACAATGATGCCGCCAAGCTCTGGCCGGTAAAACACGTCCATCACTTCATGGATGCACGTTTCCATGGTCTCGAGTAGATAGTTTTCATCAAGAAGATGCTCTATCTCCAAGGCCAAGTTGCAGAGTATCATGGGCAGTGCAAAGTTATTCATGTTGCGTGTTCCCGGATGTATCTTGTTCCACTTACCTTTGGGATTGTCTACCTTCGACAGAATGATATCAAACGTTTTCTTGGCGATGGTGGCGTATTCGTCATTGCCTGTAGCCAAACTTAGCTGTCCGAAAGCCATGGCTGCGAACGTGTACGAGAAGATGTTGTAAGGCTCAACCAATGGTTTGCCTGTCCTATCCAGCGAGAAATACCAGTTGTACTGGCCGTCATGTCCATGCTTTTTTAAAAACTCTGCTCCTTGGATGGCACAGTTCAACCATTCCTCGTTTTTCTCTACCTTGTTATATAGCATGGCGAACAACCACACCTCACGACACTGCAACCAAATAAATTTGTCGGTGTCAAAAACATTTCCTTTGCGATCCAAGCATGTGAAGTACCCACCATACTCTTCGTCTTGTGACTTCTCAAGCCAAAAAGGAACCACTCTCTGTAGCAATTCACTTTTGTACAAGTCGGCTAATTCTTTCAATTCATCCATATCTATTTCTATATGATTTAAATGTTATTTGATATTATTTCCATGTATGTCAACCTCTTTACAACGAAAAGAACGCAGCATTTGAACTATCAGCACACAAGTCAAGACTGCCGTAGTGGTGGGCGAGACAAGTCCTGAATTTCCCAAACATACCGCAGACGTATTGACGTTTCCTGTGATGATACCCGCACTACCGGTCGTCAGCATGCCACCCAACTACATACTTCCCGCAACCACGCGTACACGCATCCCCATTCGAAGCGATTGCAAGGCGGCGGACGCGCCCCATGCACCAGCATCTGCCACCATTACATCTGCATGCAGATTGCCGCCAAAAAGCGATTTAGGCAAAATAAGGCGGCGCAGAGCCAGCATCAAAAAGTGAGATCGTTTTGCTTTCATTCAGCGGTCAGATCAAGTATTACAAAGTACAGTTCGTATTGAACCAGGGCAAAGGTAAATATATATTTAGAAATAAACAAATAAATAATTAAATTTATTTGATTTTTTATTATAAAATATTTAATAAGTAAATACGGTTATTTTAATAAGTTATTTTACTTAATTAGACGTTAATAATTATAATGTTTACCATGTATACAACCAAGATAACGTGTTTCACTCGACAAATAACAACGTAGCGTGAAAAGAAGGGCAATGCCTATAATCACGCCTCTTTCACTAAAGAATGGTAGCTTGCGTTCTTTGTTTTAAAGCAAAAGGAACGTTCTTCGGTGAGATTTCTTTTGCTACAAAGTCGTTTTTAACACAAATGCTGAACGTTTTTTCAAGCAAATTGTTCATTACACGGAAATATGCGAAAAATGAGAGAGTTTTATCTATCAATTTGATTATTAGCAGGTTATAGATTTTTGAACCTAAAACGCAAACTAAAAAAACATGTGTTTGGAACGAAATATCCCTTTTTTCATGCAAAAAAAGTTTGCTATATGATGCATATTGGGCAGGTAAAGCATGCCAATTGGATGGTAAAAGCATACCTATTGGGCGGCAATAGCATACTGATTGCGGATTTGTTGTATGTGAATGTGGCAAAAGATGATGCTTTTAAGGTTTGGAACACCTTAAAAATCCCCTGGTTTTATCTATTTTGCAATTTTATTTTGTCAAATAAAAAGAATCGATTTAACAAACGAAAGGTTTGTTAACATATACAAGTATCGTTGCTTGTAAGCCCAGAAGTGCGCATTGTTATCGAATAGAAACTCGGGGTTATTGCATGGCCTATTTTGCCTCGTGGGTTCGGTAGACCAGGTAATAGCCATCGGCATAGAGGGAAAAAGCATCGGCAAGCGACTCGTTGAGCGTACCTTGCCACCAACTTTGATAGGCGTACGATTGCCAACGCAAGCCCTTATTTTCGATACGGTGGCATGAAAAATTAAAAATACTTACTTGCTGTTTGGCAAACGACTCAAAGGT
>CAKOVA010000088.1 GCA_934120735.1 uncultured Prevotella sp. | reverse complement strand
TTATGCAAAGATAACAAAAATCGAATAATAGCCACAAGAATTATCATTCTTTATGACGATTTAAGAGCTAGCTAAAAAATGGATGCCGATCAGCGAATAAACAGAAAAGATGTAAAAAGATAAGTCACACCAAACAAAACAATCACCCAACTCTCATGAAGAAATGCCGTTGGGTGTGGCATGATGGCACTAGAAACAAAGAGGAGAAGTTTCCGTACGAAGCTGCCCAATGACGGTCTACCCTACACACCATCATCTTCCTCTTCCATATCTGCTTCCGATTCCTCGCCCTCCGTGTTACCGGTATCCAACAGGGTGTCTTTCAAAATAGAAACAGCACCAAGGTTTGATATCTTCATAACCAAAGGAACATACTCGTCACTCATTTTGTCGGGCGAGCCGATACTCACTGCAAAAATGAGGTTGTTGCCTTCAACCTTGTCAAAAACAATACCTAACAATGCGCTGTTTTTACGATAAAGTTCATCAACATAATTTACAAAATCAGCTTTCGTAAACGTCCTACCATAGAATTCGCTTTGGTCTTTTCGAACGATACTCAGTTTTATCTTATTATCATAATATTTGTTGCCTGCCCCATCATCCGCTAACGGTAGCGAAGAGTCTGCTTGCCTTGATACATTTACATGATACACCGAGCCTACCCATTCCACAGGAATCGACTGCTCGTAATCGCTCATGGATTGCGTAGCCTTCTTCTTAACTGGCTTTGGCTTCTGCGTGATAATATTCTTATCTTGTTTCTTTTCAGAACAAGACACGATACCACAACCTACAACTATAACCAAAAATAAACGTAAATACAATCGCATAAGTTGACTCTATATTTAATGTTTCCTATCTTATATCTTACTTGTGGCGTGTTGTGCTTCATCCCCCATCATCAGAAAGAAAAACAGAACCGTCCATCATTTGCAAAGGTACAAATAAAAAATGACAAAAAACTCATTGCACACAAACAAGAGAAAAAAAAAGAAAAGCGCCCGCTAATCACTTAGGGGACGCTCAGAATCATCCTGATCTTACAAACTAATTCCTCCTGAATCACATTTAAATATATAAAAGTTCAGTTCTTGTTTTTATCTACCGTTATGCGCAACTAATCATTTAGTTGATTATGGTCACGGAATTTCTTCCAACTCTTGCGGGAGATTTCTGGCAATATAGCGATTTCTTCCCAATTGGGTAGGTCACCTACTCCACGGCTATCGTCTTGTTGCATAGTGTCTTGTTATTCATGCTTCTAGACGCGTTGTCAACCTCTAAACTCTAGACTGCCATTAAAATGGCCAAAATCAAGCGCTTTTATTAAGTTAAGGTCTAGTTAAGTTACTGTGTCGATTTTATGTTATGACGAGAGTACAACAAAAAGGTTTAATTCTGTAAATAAAAAAAATGAATTGTAAACGTATTATTTTTGAAATATAATGACATTTAAACTTCATTCTAACAACCATTCAATCGCCAATAAACGTCGATAATTAAACAGAAATAGAAATGAAAGTAGTGAATAAAAATACAAACAACATATTTTACAAATAAAACCGAAGAAATGGTTAATCAATTCCATAAAAGTAAGCATACTGGTGAATGAATCCCATTAAAATGGAGTTTGACTGATCAGGACGTTTGTACCTTTTCATCTTCATAAATTGGTCATTGAAAAATGGATGAGCGTGCTACGAACGACACGATTTGTACATTATTTTACCCAAATAATGCCCCAAAAATGGCTCTTCAAAAGTTTCAATCTGGAAAAAATCAATAGGCAAACAGGCAGCAAACAAGTGATGATTCGGTTAAAAAAAGCAGTTTTTCCTGCAAAAGCTATGAGATTACACGGCAAGAGGCATCAGTTTGCACCACAAAAGAGATGACATTGGAGCGTTAAAGCATGCAAATTAGCACTGAAAAGCAATGACTTTGGCTGAAATCAACGTGAACTACCGAGGAAAAGCAACGCATGAAGACGATAAAACATTAGATATCAACTATTTATCAACATCGCTCATTTTCGGCGTATTTTCGGTCAGCGGCAAGTTTGTTTGTAAATAAGCCAAGGAGAAGAAAGATGGTTGTCAAGAAAAAATACCGCCAAATGACCATTGATTACAAAAAATATTAAAATCGTTGTGGAAAACAACACTTTGTTGTATATTTGCATGGTATTATAAAATTAAAATATATAAAAGTAAAAAATGGGACACCATAATCTAGACGCATTAGATAAGAAGATTCTCACTATGATTGCTGAGGATGCCCGCACTCCATTCCTTGAGATTGCCCGCGCATGCAATGTTAGCGGAGCAGCCATTCATCAGCGTGTGCAAAAATTGATAAATTTGGGAGTGATTAAGGGTTCGGGATTCATATTCGACCCAGAGAAAATTGGCTACGAAACCTGTGCTTTCGTTGGTCTGCACTTGAAAGATCCCAGTGATTTTGACCGGGTGGCCGACGAATTGAAGAAGATTCCGGAGGTGGTAGAATGCCATTGCCCAACGGGTGATTATGATTTGTTTATCAAGCTATATGCCACAAACAATCATCACCTGATGAACATCATCTATGACAAATTACAACCCCTGGGTCTGTCGGGAAGCGAAACCATGATTTCGTTCCGCACGGTAATCGATCGCCAACTGCCCGTTGCTCAGATGAAGATAGACGAACGCAGCGAGATGGTTGATGAAGAGGCTGATCCAGAGGCGTAGTTTTATGCGAAAGTAACGACACCACATGAAACGGGTGGAAGATAAATACATCGTTGAGTATTTAACTTCCACCCGATTTGTTGGGTAGCGGTAAACGCAGTATCTACTCTTCTTGAACGAAAAGACTTAAAGCAATTTGGCCAAAGAGGAATATTTGAGAATGGCTCTTGACTGACTGAGCAGCCGATAAAACTCGCGTGCAGAATTTTTGACATAGGCTTGTTTGAGCAGATGAATGCATCCCTCCATATCGTTGCCTGTCATTTCGAGCGGGATGGCAACCAGGCCATCTTCATCATGAATGGTGGCGTCGGCTAATATCGTGATGAGCTTGCTCTGTTTAATCAGCTTCAGCAAGATGCTCACGTCGTTGAGTTCAACGCGTATTTTGAGCTTGCTGTTTTCACTATGAATCATATCATCGAACGAGTTGCGAGCCTGTAAACCGCGTGCCGGCATGGCAGCATCGTACGGAGCCAAATCGTCTAAGGTCAACGACTTCCGCTTTGCCAATGAATGTTGCTCACTGACCACTACGGACAGATGGTTGTTGAAGAGCACGTGGCTCTCTATCTTATCGTTTCTGTCGGTAGGTTTGAAAGCCAGCACAAAGTCAACTTCCCGCCGTTGCAGCATGTCCATCAGCTCACTCATGGTTTTATAAAAAACATTGAGGCGCACATGTGGGTACAGTTTCATGAATTCGAGAACGGTCTCGGTAAGCAAAGGACTGAACGTGAACGTAACGCCGATGTTCAATTCGCCCGTCAGCATGTTCTTCAGGTCGTCCATCTTCTGCGTGCAATCATCGACATCAATCATTACTTTTCTGGCATATCGCATGAATTGTTGCCCGGCTTCGGTGAGCGAAACCTCGTGACTGTTTCGCTCAAACAAGATGGTGTCGAATTCGTTCTCAAGCTGGCGTATCTGTTGAGAGAGGGTGCTCTGTGTGATGAACAGCGCCTTTGATGCCTCAGAGAAATTCAACAATTCGGCCACCTTGAGAAAGTATCTTATTTGTCTCAGTTCCATAGTTTACCTCATTCAGTTGGTTACATCATATTCAATCTACGTTACGTGTAGCGCGATAGGATATCTTGTTGAGGAAGAAGATGGGCAATGTGGCACCCAACACCATTCCTAAAATGTCAAAAGCGCAAGTGAATCCGTTTGATGTACAAAGATACAAATAATGATTGAATAATTCTTCATCCTGTGTGAACAAACACATAACCAAAGCCTCGACGGTGCGATAGGCATACATACCAGGAATCATGGGCAAGAGAGACGGGAAAGAGAAAGTCTCAGGTGGGCACTTAGCAATTCTGGCCAGTGCCACAGCCATGAAGCCAATGACCAAAGAGGCCACAAAACTGGCTACGATAAGGCTCTCTGGGTGATAGGCGTTGTTCATCAAGAAATATCTCACGCCATGACCCACGGCCGAGATGAGGGCGCAATAAGGATACGCATTGTGGGGAGGGTTGCTGATACTGGCAAATCCTATGCCTGCCAGAGCGCCAAAGAATGCGTCTTCTAAAACGCATAAAAAGAATGCCATAACTATATGATTAAAACATTTTGAGATTCATCAGCAGTATGCCACCAGCCAATCCTACAGAGAGACAGAACGTAAGAATCATGGAATTCATGAATCGGCTGAAAGACACAAGATACTGACCTTGAATAAGATCGCTAAGACTGTTGATATACGGGATGCCCGGTATGAGGTACAAAACACTGGTAGCCAGTGCCACATCGGGCTTGTCACCCAGTCCGAAGACATATCCCGCCGTACCGATAACGGCAGAAAAGAAAGCACAAACCATGAAGACTAATTTGACATCAACGTGCTCTTCCAACAACACCTGCTTTAATCGGAATCCCAACAGTGTAGCCACGAAGACGATGATCATGGCCAACAAATCGCCACCAAAGATACGGCAGAACGACAGATTGGCAAGTGAAGCAAGGAACAGCACCACCCACTTGTTGGTAAACGGTGCGGATATGATGCGGGCAAACTCGGTCTGAGCCTCCTCAAACTGTATATGACCGTCAGAAACTGCCCAACTGAGTTTGCTCAGTTGGGTGTTTTTGTAAAAGCTGATACCTGTGCTCGGTGTTTTCTTGAAGTACACGCTTGATTGTCCCGTTGCCGGATCAAAGTGTGCCAGATGGATACTACCGGGCAAAATAGTCATTTCTATGTTTAGTTTCCACACCTTGGCCATGCGGTCTACGTTCTTCTTAATGCGTGCGCAGGTCGCTCCACAGCCATAAAGCCATGAGGCATAGTCGGCCAGAAACAGGCATATTGACTTGGTTTGATCAACCTTCGGCCATTGATTATTCTTCATCCCAGTCATAGATATCGAATTCATCTGAAAGTTCAAATAGTTTATGTCCTTTGGTGTGTCTTCTCATTTTGACTGCTTCACGCATGATGAAGATGACACCTAACATTAAAATAACACTACTCCAAATAATGATTTGATTGTCCATAATTACTATCTTGTTAAAGTTTTACGCTGCAAAGGTAGGAGGATAAACAACCGATTTTACGCTTCTGTGACGGTTTGTATCTATACCAGCATTCGGTAGAGGATGCATGAAAATTGACACATCAAGTTGATTTGTAAACCTTGTGAGATCCCTACAAAGGAACGATGTGCTAACGAAAACTGGAAGAAATAAACTCTTACTAACATCATGACAAACTGTTTGTTACACAGATTCGCCTTGCATGATAAACCAATTGGTGTTTGCTCTGTTTTGTATGGAATGTTGTCACCTATTTAGTAAAAACGTTTTGATTTTCTTTCGCTTGGTATTCGGTTCTATGAATATCGGTTATTGGTTTTATCGTAGTAAGGGAGAAAAATAAACCTACCATGTATCTTTCAGTGATGAAATATATATGAAGATTCAAAAAACGATAACTATTCATTTGCATTTCTTTGAAAAATAAAGTATCTTTGTCATACTAAAACATGGATCAATCATTCAACACAAAAACATTATGAGAAGTATCACTTCATTTGAATTGCTATATACACACCGTTTTTGTAAAATTCACAAGATCGAGCAGCCATTTCACTGCTAACTTATGTTTATATACATTATATATGATAGACGCAAAAGCTCCAGACATTGATAAGAAGATATGGTTCATCATCGTACTGGCCTTCCTTCCCATACTCATTTTTCGCGACTTCACTCCTGCGAATGAAGGCAGGTACCTCATCATTGCTGATGAAGCAATCAGGTCAGGTAACTTCTTTTCCTTCACACTTCATGGAGAGCCTTATGCAGATAAGCCACCTTTTTATGCATGCTGCTGCTACCCATCGTCACCTCTGTTTATGGCATAGAAGTGGCCGTTCCTGTATGTACCATCGCACAACTGCTGAGCAATGCCTCGCGCGCGGTCATCGGATGGAAAAGCATTGAATGGAAAAAAACGTTATGGTTTTTGCTGCCATCCATTCCCCTCACGGCCCTGGATGCCTACGGTTTCTCCATTGCGCCCAAAAACATCATGACCATCATCGTAGGCTTGGCCTTGATACTGTTTGCCATTCAGAAACTCCGTGGCAAGCTGCACTTTCCACAACACCCAGCAACCATGGTCGTGGGTGGTTGCGTCACGGGATTCATCAACGGTATGTTGAGCATTTCGGGACCGCTGAGTAGCGCGGTGTTCCTCACATTAGATTTAAGTCCGGTGTCCTACATCGCCAGTGAAGCAACGGCAGCAACGGTGATGCACGTTGTTAAAATCGTGGTTTATGGCAAACTGAATCTGGTTAACGAGCAAATCATTATCGCTGGTCTTGCCATTGCCGCGGCGATGATTGTGGGCAACTACCTAGCCATGCGATTCATCAAGAACGTTGACAAAAAGAAATATCAAAAGGTGGTTGCCGGCTGTATGATACTTTTATCGTTGTTCCTCATCTTCTCGACAGTATGTTAATATATATTAATTATGAATGATTCTTGACATCTGTTTGTCACTTTTCAATTAAAAGCATTACCTTTGCATCCGCAAACAGAAATGACTGCATTTGCTGAGGTGCGTTAGTTCAGTTGGTTAGAATGCCTGCCTGTCACGCAGGAGGTCACGAGTTCGAGTCTCGTACGCACCGCC
>CAKOVA010000087.1 GCA_934120735.1 uncultured Prevotella sp. | reverse complement strand
ATGTCGCTGTCAATCCATTCAGCCTTCGCATGTAGACCTTTAATGGTGTAAGTTCCCTTAGGAAATTCCATGACATCAATATTCTTAAACATCCATCCATAATACCAGCTGTCCCAATTGGCGTGGTGCAGGATGTATCTGTTCACGGTGATGTCAAGCTCGGTGTTGGCATAATCGTAAGCTTGTGCATCATCCACCTTGATATTTACTTTCTCAGTGCTTGCGGGTTGCATGTCAAAGTTGACGTTGATCTTCTTTGTTTTTTCCCCAGCTTTAAACTCCACACTTTGTGGCACTTTGAATTTGCTGTTATTAGATATTAAACGAATAGCAGCGGCTGCAGAACCGTCAGGACGCCCCACCGTCAGCTCAAGTTTTTGTGGCTCGCTGTTTTCCAAGTCTAAGACTGTTTTCGCAGTGAGGATATATGCTTTTTGTGTGGCAACGCTACTGTCAGCTGTGGCTGGCTCATACTCGAACTCCTCAACACAAGAAGCGAGAAACGCTACGCTCACAAACAGTAGTATTGCCTTCAAGGTTTGATATGTCTTTTTCATAATTTCTAATGATATGATGTTACAATATTAATTACTTCACCCATGGCGTGTATTTGTTGGATGGGTCAGGGTTGTTCCATCCTACAAGCGCTTTATTGTTGATTTGCTCTTGGTCTACAAACACGATGTTCATCCATGCTGGACGACCGTCGGTGTTGAATCTGCATCTCTCATAGAAGTTTGTGCCGGGATAGCCACGTTTAACTGAGTAGTTCAAACGCTTTACATCGAAGAATGTTTGTCCCTCGCCCCAAAGTTCCACACGTTTTTGGAAAACAATTTCCTCTACCAAAGCGTCTTTCGTGGATGCTGTGGCCGAATATTGCTTATCACGATAGTTGCGCATGAAGTCTTCTACGAGCTTCTTTCCTCGCGCTATATCCTGATGTGCGGCTGCCTCGGCTTCGATAAAATACATTTCCTCAACGCGCATGAGTGGGTAAGCGGTAGACTCGCCAGTAATCATGTCATCAAATCGGCCTTCTCCCGGTCTCCATTTTAAGGAAGCGTATGTGGGAAGAATAGATTTAAACTTATTGTCAACATAGACGTTTTTAGCGGCCAAAGGTGAGTCGTCTGGAGCTTTCCACATCAGTTTTCTGAAGTCGGTATCACCGATTCTATCATAAACGCTCTTACCAATCATTTGCTTACATGGATTTTGGAGATATCCGTATGTAATTTCGTTGCTCTTCCATGACGTCCAATTCAGCCATCCGTCTTTAACCGCTTCATCATCCTTGGTGTATTGAACAGCCCACATCCATTTGTCAGCTTGGTTGAAACCCTTTGCTGGGTCTAGACAATCTTTTTCTGTCATAGGTTGCACGCTTGCTTTGTTGATAGCGTTTCGAGCCGCCTTTTCAGCATTGGCATAGTCGCCCATCCAAAGATAGAGGCGTGCCTCCAAACCATAGACAACAGCCAGATCAGGAAGGGTTTGTCCACGGGTACTCTTCAAATGAATGATGTTTTGCTCTGCATTTTTCAAGTCTTCAAGAATGAATGCAGTCATCTTTTCCTTTGTAGCACGAGGATTCACACGTGCGGAATCATTGCTCATGTTAGGTTTGATGATAGGAACGGTTAGCCCAGTAACGTCGTTCCCGTCTGCATTGATGTTGCTTGTCACCTTGTTTGGCAAGAACTCGAACATACGAGCGATATCCAAATACATCATGGCCCGGTTGGCTTGCGCCACGCCTAAATATCCTTTTTGCTCATCAGTCGCGGTTTTGGGGTCGATGGTTCCAATGACATTGTTCGTGTTCAAAATATATTTGTAGGGATATTGCAACAGGAATTGCGTGCTAAGTCTGTCTTGACCGAGGAGAGTACAGTTTGCCCACATCCAAAACCAATCGAACTCATTGTCCACGGTGGCCAAATCTTCGGTCATGACATCACGGATGTGCATCATGGCACCGATTCCCCAACTGTATGAAATGTCCCATGACCACCATACAGCTTTGGCATAAGCAGGGATGGCGTTGACCATCGCCTCGGTTGCCGTGGGCGATTTGCCAACTTGGTCTTTTGTAGCTTGAGACGTTGGGAAAGTCTCATCTATACAGCTTGTGAGCAGCGAAGAACAGATTAACGAGCCCACAAATGCTTTTGTGATTATATTTGTAAGTTTCATCTTCTTATTTGTTTATGTTAGAATGTGATCGATATACCACCTGTAATGGTGCGTATGGGTGAATAGTTCACATTGTTACCAGTTCCGTCAATGCTTTGTCTTGGGTCCATACCTTGGCGCTTCGACCACAGCCATACATTGTCAGCAACACCATAAATGCGTATCTTCTCCAAACCCCATGAAGTGGTTAACTTGGCCGGAAGTGTATATCCCAAGGTGATGTTTTGCAATGACAGACTTGATGCGTTCATCAAAAAGCGATCGCTGTAAGCTGTCGAGAACTCGTCATTGCTCTGGATGCGTGGAATGTTCGATTCGGTATTTTCTGGCGACCATGCTTTTAACATATCTGTGTGGAAAGCGTAGCCACGGCTGAGCGACATGGCGCTGGCATAGGTGCCATCGTAGTACTGACCGCCAATTTGGTAAGCAAAGTCAATGGAGAAATCAAAGCCTTTGAAGTTAACAGATGTACCAAACCCGCCATAGCCATCTGGCAGTGAGGTGCCACAGAGGTAATAGTCGGCCTCGCCTGTTGTCTTTACAGTGGTTAACTCTTTCACAATGGGTTGCCCCTTGCTGTCCAACACACGCTTGCCATTGGCATCGGTCTCGTAAACGTTCTTGTAATACAAGGCTTCACCCGTTTTATGGTCAACACCAGCATAGCGATACATACGGAATACGTTGAGGGGTTGATCCTCGCCATAGAAGTAACCACCAGACATATAACCTTCAACGCCGTCTACTACAGCATTCTTGCTTTCTTTAGCCAGCTTGGTGATACGGTTTTTGTAAGTTGTAAAGTTCAGGTGTGCCGACCATGTGAAATCTTTGGTTCGGATGAGGTCTCCGTTGAGTTCTATTTCAACTCCGCTGTTGGCCATGTTACCAATGTTTTTGTAATAGCCGGTGTAACCCGTTGTTCCTGGCAGTGTATACCAAGCCAACATATCTGTTGTGGTACGGTAGAAGTATTCCAAAGAACCACTTAACCTGCTGCCGAAGAGCGTGAAATCAATACCAGTGTTGAAGTTTCCACCTTTCTCCCAAGTGATTTCCTCGTTACCTACTGTTGCTGGTGTAATAGCAAGCTCACCGTTTGAGTTCACAATGTTGTACATATAAGCATAGCGGAAGTTACCGATTCGGTCGTTTCCTTGCTCTCCGTACGATGCCTTCAGTTTTAATTCGTTAATCCAATTGGTCTTCAGCCAAGACTCTTTGCTTACCAGCCAGGCACCACCCAAAGACCAGAAGTTACCCCAGCGATGTTTGGGATGGAAACGAGAGGAAGCGTCGCGACGATAGGACATCGAACCAAAATAACGTTGGTCATAGTTGTACTGAGCACGACCGAACCATCCTTCAGTGTTGTAGTCGCTCATAGAAGAGCCTGTGTCGATAACTAAGATAGCTTGGTTCATCTCGCTACTTTCGTTTGAGAAGGTTTTTTGGCGTTCGCCAAATATGTTGTAACCACGTGAACGGTAATATTCATGTCCCAGCATGGCCTCAACCTCATGTGCTCCATACTCGTGATGCCAGTTAAGCAATTGTTGGTAGTTGTAGCTCCATGTTCTCTTGTGTGAACGTTGTACGGCACCCTTTTGGGCAGAATAGTGACCCAACCAAGGGTTGTGCGTGGTGATTCCTCTGTATTCATCCACAAACACACTGTTGGTTGTCGTGAACTTGAAATCTTTGAGGAAGCGTATTTCAGCAGTACCAATCGCACTGAATGAGTTGCCCTCTTCGCCGTTTTGATTCAGCAAGTTGTCTGAAAGACCGTTTGCGTTAGGCAAGAAAGCTCTTGGTATGCCTAATGTTTGACCATCACCGTAGTCGTATGCGGGGATTCCTCCATTATCGAAAGTCATGATATTGCCCTTCTCATCACGAAGATAGAGCGGGTAGATAGGCGCGATGGTAGCCATGGCGAAGACGTTGTCGGGGGCACCGCCGTTACCTCCGTCCCTCAACGAGTTGCTCTCGTAGTGCGAGTAACTGAAGTTTCCGCCGAGCTTCAACCAAGGTTTAATTTGATAATCTGCTTTCATACGTCCAGAGAAACGGGTGTAATCAGAGTTGGGCGAAATACCATCATATTTCAGATAGTTTGCCGAACCAAAGAAGGTTGATTTCTCCGTACTGCCGTTTGCAGTTAAATTGTATTCCTGACGCATGCTGCTTTTATAGATGGCATCCAACCAGTTGTCTGGATAAAGCATGTATTTGGTGCCGTTAGGAGCCGTGATTACGTTGCCCAACGTAGCGTTAGGGTTCAACTTTCCGTTCTTACCAATCAAATATTCATTGGCGGGAACGTTATAAACATTATATCCTAAGCCAAAGCTGGTGTTCGAGGTTAAGTTCTCATTGGCAAATCTATATGCTTCCAAAGGAGAGGATTCGCGTTTGTCAATGGCGTAGTTGTACAAGCCTTTGTACCACATTTCGTAATAGGCAGCAGGGTGGTTGATATACTCATAGTCGGGCAACATTCGACTGTTTGCACCCCATTTGGCATCAAATGTGACGGAAGCATGGTCTTTGCGCCCGTTCTTAGTGGTTATAATAATCACACCGTTGGCACCACGTGCACCGTACAAAGCAGCTGAGGCAGCGTCTTTCAACACTGTTTCACTTTCGATATCAGCAGGGTTAAGAGAGTTCATATCGCCATCAAAAGGCACACCGTCAAGAATAATTAATGGTGCGTTGCCTGAGTTGATAGAACTGATACCCCTGATGCGGATAGCAGGAGACGATCCACCAGGCTGTCCTGACTGTCGGGTCATCTGTACACCAGATACTTTTCCACGCAATGCATCTACTGGGTTGGTTACTTGTACCTTAGATATTTCATCTTCTTTCAGTACGCCTGCCGAACCGGTAAAGGCTGATTTCTTGGCTGTACCATAGGCTACAACAATCACTTCGTCAATGCTCTTCTGCACTGGCTCCATCACTATTCGCATGTTGTTCTTGGCCGTTACGTCCAGCGGCTCCATGCCTACATAGGTAATGCGCAGTGTTCGTTTTCCTTGTGGCAAGGTTAGTTTAAACTTACCGTCAATGTCCGAGATAGCTCCTGTGCCAGAACCAACAACTTGAATGGTAGCTCCCACGACGGGTTGTCCATCCTCTTTTGAAATAATGGTTCCTGACACATCAGTTTGTGCAAATGCAGTTCCTATCATGAAGAGAAGGAACGACATCATCAAGAATAATCGTCTTTTCATATTTATAGAATTAGGTTAGTAATATAGTCTTGTTCACTCGTGCTGCGCACGTACCCGCATACTTACCCTTGTCAGTTGCCAATAGTGGTTTCGTCTTTACGCTTTTCAGGGGTTGTTAGCGGTAGGTTGTAGATAGTAGTAGGTTGTTAACCGCTACAAATATATCAATTCTCGCCAAAGGAAACAAAAAAAACAAGGAAAAAAATCACGCAACATGTGCCATGTTGTTTTCGGCAGTCGAGCAATTCATCAATGACAATTGTTATAATAGGTCACCTTTATTTTTATTTGGTGCGCATTGGTGACGATATGACATTCTTCTTCCTGTTTTCAATGCAATGCGTAAATATGTAATTTTCAAAAAAAAGTTGTTGGATGATGTTCATCCTGGGCTTCTATGTGAGGCAACGATGGTAAAACATGCCCTTTTAATCGACATGCTATCTCATGTATCGCCATGTCGTCACTCACTCCGGGAACATCCTCTTGGGTAGATGACTTGCTCGATGCATGTGCGGGTGAAATGGCGAACGCCTCGAATGTTTTCTACAGAATCCATGGCCGATTCATCTTTATTTCCTATTTTTGCAAGGTTCAATATAAATATATAAGGTATGGAAATCATAGCATTACTGGTGTTTATAGCCATTGCCCTCCTGGGCTGGGGGTGTGGTGTGCTGCACGACAAATGGTTCAATTATTGCCCAACAGCTGATGAGGAGGACGCTTTTAACAGTGCCGCACACGCCTCGGATGGCGAGTTGAGCCTAAAAGATATTCTGAAGACCAACAGCATTAAAGGCTTTCAGGCCATCTAATGGCTCGCCTTGTTGGCAAGGTCGATTTCTGTTGTTGTTTGTCGTTGTAATACATTGATAATAAATGCGCTAACTCTTTCATGTTTAATGATTTAATGCATCCAAAAACATGGCATACTTGGTTCCGAGGGAAAAATGCACGGCATAGAGCTTATGATTACATGGTCAGAAGATCAAAAAACTTGGAATAGAAATTGCGGCCGTGAATCTAGATGATAAAGGAGTGCTAGTATACAAAGAAGTTGGCAATACATACACTTCCTCGCATAATTATTTTGTTAGTAATAGTAATTACTATCGTCGACGGTAAGAAATAATATTCTTGCTGCTAATGGTGTTCTTTTTGAGCTTCATATTCTATAAAAGAAGGATTAGCGGGTCAGTCGTAAAACCCAGTTGCATCCCTTCCCTCTCATGCACATAATTTCATAAGTATTTGTTATCTTTGCATTATGAAGACCGAGCAATTGTTGCGTTGTATCTTTCCAGAGATACTCGCAGATTATTTTGATGTGATAGATATCAAAGAGAGCATTTCCCAGATAGACTTCTGGTTGGATGAGCGTAACTTTATGGAAGAGGCAGACCGCAAGTCCGGCACAGTAAGCAGTTACGGCTTTACCGCCGAACGGGTTGTCCATGACTTTCCCCTTCGTGGTAAGCCCGTTTACCTTCACGTCCGCCGTCGAAAATGGCGTGACAGTTCCACGGGTGAGAT
>CAKOVA010000086.1 GCA_934120735.1 uncultured Prevotella sp. | reverse complement strand
CCCGAAAGGGAGGGGAGTGATTAGACTTTTTGCTGAAAGCATCAGTGCTTACCAATAAAGATAAACAATAAATGACAGTTCATTTAATCAACAGTGAGAGATAACATTACTAAACAATAATAATAAAAAAAGAAGCTATCTACGCCCATCCCCTTTGGGGAGGGGACGGGGGTGAGGCTTCCATTTATTTATGGCAAAAGAACAAACAAACAATCCTACATCCGGCGAGGGAAAATTGAAAGCCCTACAAGCTGCGATGGCTAAAATAGAGAAAGACTTTGGTAAAGGCGCCATCATGCGCATGGGCGACGAACAGATAGCCGATGTAGAAGTAATTCCCACGGGCAGCATTGCCTTAGACGTGGCATTGGGCGTAGGTGGATATCCACGAGGAAGGGTCATTGAGATATTCGGACCAGAGTCATCGGGTAAAACCACATTGGCCATCCATGCCATTGCCGAAGCACAAAAAGCTGGTGGCATTGCTGCTTTCATCGATGCCGAACACGCTTTCGACCGTTTTTATGCGGCTAAGTTGGGCGTGGATGTCGACAATCTGTGGATTTCTCAACCCGACAATGGTGAACAGGCGTTAGAAATAGCCGAACAACTCATTCGCTCATCGGCTGTAGACATCTTGGTAATCGACTCAGTGGCTGCGCTTACACCCAAGAAAGAGCTGGAAGGCGTCATGGGCGATAGCAATGTTGGCCTGCAAGCCCGACTGATGAGTCAGGCTTTACGCAAACTAACTTCTACCATCAGCAAAACCAATACCACCTGCATCTTCATCAACCAACTGCGCGAAAAGATAGGCGTCATGTTCGGAAGTCCTGAAACAACGACAGGTGGTAATGCCCTGAAGTTTTACGCATCGGTGCGTCTTGACATCCGCAAGAAATCGAGTGTGAAGGATGGCGACGAGGTTCTTGGAAACCAGGTGCGCGTGAAAGTGGTCAAAAACAAGGTGGCACCTCCCTTCCGCAGGGCTGAATTTGAAATAACCTTCGGCGAAGGCATCTCAAAAATTGGCGAGATTGTTGACCTTGGTGTTGAATATAACATCATCAAGAAAAGCGGTTCGTGGTATTCGTATCAAGATTCTAAGTTGGCACAGGGACGCGACGCGACCAAAAACTTACTCAAAGACAATCCAGAATTGTGCGAAGAGTTGGAAGTAAAAATCAAGCAGGCCATCGCTGATAAGATGGAATAAAAAAAACATAATAAAAAAAAGATGATACATTCATCCTTAAATAATAAACATTTTCTATCTTTGTAACAACATATTCTTAACCCATAAGTCAAGGCTGGTGGTACCGGTCAAAGTTGGTTCTCACTAAGCATCAATGACTAAGGGATAGGACACATTATTCATTTAATCATCGTAGTTATGAGGAAATTATTTTTAACAGCAGTCATCGCATTGCTTAGTATTGGCGCTTATGCGCAAAAGGGACAAACCTATTTAGGGGGACAACTGGCGTATCCAACAGACATCGAATCATTGGGTATTGGTGTAAAGGGTGGCTATGGAATCACTGACGCTATCCGCGCACAGGCAACATTCGACTACTTCCTAAAAAAGAACAACGTTTCTTGGTGGGATCTCAACCTGGATGTACATTATCTCTTCCCACTTGGAGACAATATCAAGGTATACCCTCTGGCAGGACTTACCTATCTACGCGGTTCTGTTGATGGCGTCACTCAAACAGTTGACACGCCAGCTGGTAGTGTCACAGTAGGAAGTAACGAATCATACAGTGACGGCAACCTTGGTCTTAACCTTGGTGGTGGTTTCCAATACGACCTCACAGACAAGCTTGTCCTGAATGCAGAGGTTAAATTCCAGATTATTAAAAACACCAACCAAGGCGTCATCTCTGCTGGTCTTGCCTACAAATTCTGATAAGACCGAGCTGCATGACCTTGTCGTGATACGAACAGCCTTAGCTGGCTGAAGTTATTTCATATCATTTAACCATATCAACCCGTCTTGAGGCGGTATGATATGGTTTTCTTATTTATCATTCTCTTGACATACAACTGAACTTCCATCCATCAAACCTGTCTGCTGTTAATCTGATGGAATTGTACGCATTCTGGCAAATATTTTTCGAATGTCCATTTCTTGTTGTATACCGCTGAGCATGGGAAGCTGTCCTGTCAGCTGCTTTTCTATTTCACTGAAATGTCCGGCAATGCCCTCATCCACCAACCCGGTATCATACATGTCCTTCAATTCTGGCAACAACTCTCGGGCTTGTAAGTCCATCACATCACAAGTCATCAGTCCGGCCATCGCAGGAGTGAAGGTGGTATTTTCGGCCAAATGCTCCGCGGCAAACACAAGAAGCTCTCTGAACAAGCCTACTATTTCGTCCCGCCTATCAGGCTGCAGAACACCAATGCTTGCCAAAGCTGTTATTGCCTGACACTTGGCATAGGTATACAGTCCCGCTTCCTTGCAATAATCCAGCAGTTTGTCGGTTCGATGTTGCCCAAGTTTATACAGCGTAGGAATCAAGATATCGGGACCAAAATCACCGAAATGATACTCGTAGAAATCGGGCGACTGCCTCATCACCTCCAACACCAAATCCAAACTACTGTCACTGTTCCCCACCTCGCCCAATAACAGAATGCACGAGCTGACAATGCCAATAAACTCTTCATCATCGCCATCAGTCAATTCTTCATCGCAGGTTAACCCCAGGTTGAACGCTAAAATTTGCTCTAAGTCTTGCCGCGATTCCTCCTTGGGCAGTGCCAGAATACGGTCTGTCAACTCGTCTTCCAGTCCAAAGGCATTCTCCTTTTTACCCAGTTCCTGCAACAGCCACTCGTGCTTGATGGTACAGATCGATGGATAAGGCGGGTGCTTGTAGGTATAAGGCATGTCCACGAGCGCATCTGTCCCGCCGCGTGGCATGTCCCAGTCATCGTCCTCCATGTCGTCAAACTCATCTTCGTCATCCTCATCGAAGTCATCCAAGTCGTCATTAATCATATACTCAACATCGTCGCCCAGCGTCTTTCGCAGCGTGGGGAGATACTTGCTTGCCTCCAGTTCACTGTCCACAACAAGAAAGTGTTGGCCGTCTTTGCCGAATTCATATTCTATCAGCGGCACGCCATCGGTGTCTTCCTCCAATATATACTTCGTCAGAGCAAAGCTCTTGTCGGGCTTTATGCCGCCTTCCTCTGCAAAGTCAATGGCACCATATATCCAATTGTGGGCCTCCTCGTAGCTGCATTCTTCAATACCCTCCCGCTCCAGCGGCTCCATGAAGAAGGAAAATTCGTACGGAGTCATCCGCAGGCGGTATAACGAGTCTTTCACACCCAGACAAAAGGTATCCACCAAGTAGCACCCCACGCTGACATTGCCTCCCGTATGTCTACGGGTAACCACGACATGCCCCAATCCTATTCCTTGAATGGATGGGTTAATATAACACTTCCCAATTTCAACCGACCGCATACGCTGTTTCAGATAGTCGGTATCTGACAAGAACTGTTGTTCGCCTTGCTTTTTATGTTTCTTCTTTGCCATCAGGTTGTTTCTATTATTCATTTCCAAAGATACAGCGTTTTTTCGAACGACAAAAGCATTGCTGCCAATTTTTCACACGTCCTCCGATAATAGACATCTTCCTTTACCCAAGGTGGTTGAACGAAAATCGCCGCCACATCCCCATCCCATCAATGTAATGCGGCGGGCAATATTTGTTCAGATTCTTCTGAATTTTCGCCCATCAAAACAGCCCATAAAAACTTACAATCTAGAAAAAAACGATAGGCAAACAGGAGGCAAACATGACTATTTTTTCTTTAGAAAAAGTGCTTTTCGCCGCAATTGCTAGAAGATAATGCTCACAAAAGCATCTTTTTGCGGTGCAATCAGCATGCAATTGCCAGCCAAAAGCATGCATCTTACCTGCTTAAAGCTATGCTTTTGGCCAATCAATACTTGCATACAGAGGCATAATAGCTGAAAAGAAACCGTAACACACTGGCTCATAATAAAATAGAAAAATCGCTCATATTTGGCGTATTTGCAATTCAAAGAAGCGTTGGTTGTAAATACGCGAAAGAGAAAGAGCATCACTGTCAATAAAATTCATCATCACCTACCCACATAATCACAAGTTTGCCAAGAACGCAGCGATTCAGCATTTTGTTTTTTCCAGATAAGTATTTATCTTTGCAGGCAGCATGATGATGGGCATGATACAAACAATCATGTTGGATAGCTGGCCATCGAAAAAGGATGGCCCTCACCCCATTTAACCTCAACGAATAAAAACATGATGCACCCAAGCGACAAATCACAAACACCGGAAGCCATCTTCAAGCACGATCTGTACACCTACCTTCACGGGTTGGACAAGGTTGATGAACACCTGCCGGATGCTCCCGACATCGAAGGAAAATGGCACGACATTGCCAATGCCTATATGCCTGACGCCGTACGCGAATTTAATCAATACCCAACGGTGGTTTTCGGCTGGATGATGTACGTGGGCATGGCCGTGGCTAAATACTGGGATGAGGATTGGGAACTATATAATAAGGTGGAAAACCTGTACACCTACCTGCGCGACCGCATTGATTTTGACCACATGGACGACTATATACGCGAGAAAGTTCTGCTTTTGAACCGCGAACAAGCCCGGCAATTGCAAGACACGGCTGGCGAATGTGCTGCCAGAACCAACAACCGGTTGCACCATCTATCCATCACACCAGGATCGGAAGATGCCTACCGGGCTGTCATAGCGGCACTACACCAGCTGTATTTAATGGGTGCCGCCATGCAACTGAAGTCCATGGGCTATCACATGACAAAAATAGGATAACAGCGTAGGCGCATCCCCCTACCCCAGCACTTTCCTAACATGACAGCAATGATGTCAAAGTGACAGGTTGGCATATTTCATGTCAGCCCGAGCCAATATGTTGTGTTTTGGCATGACATTTGTTTTTATATGAGCGTATTGAAATCAGCAGTATTACTTGTGAACTATCAATTAGTAAACTCGTAAACTCATTAACTCGTAAACTAAAAAACAACATATTATGGGAAAAATTATAGGAATCGACTTAGGAACAACAAATTCATGTGTTGCTGTATTTGAAGGCAATGAACCAGTGGTTATTGCCAATAGTGAAGGAAAACGTACAACACCTTCGGTCGTTGGTTTTGTAAAAGACGGTGAGCGCAAGGTGGGTGACCCTGCCAAGCGACAGGCTATTACCAATCCTACGAACACGGTGTACTCTATCAAACGTTTCATGGGTGAGACGTATGCACAGAGCCAGAAAGAAGCTGAGCGCGTACCTTTCAAGGTGGTTGACGAAAATGGCTATCCAAGAATAGACATTGACGGACGCAAATATACCCCACAGGAGATTTCAGCGATGACACTTCAGAAAATGAAGAAAACCGCTGAAGACTACTTAGGACAAGAGGTGACCGATGCGGTGATTACCGTTCCGGCATACTTCTCCGACTCACAGCGCCAAGCCACCAAAGAGGCAGGCGAGATTGCCGGACTGAAAGTGCAGCGTATCGTAAACGAGCCTACCGCCGCAGCTTTGGCATACGGTGTGGATAAGGCGGGCAAAGACATGAAGATTGCCGTGTTCGACCTCGGTGGTGGTACTTTCGATATCTCCATTTTGGAATTTGGTGGCGGCGTGTTTGAAGTACTTTCCACCAACGGTGACACCCACTTAGGTGGTGACGACTTCGACCAGGTGATTATTGATTGGCTGGCAAAGGATTTCAAGGCCGACCAAGGCATTGACCTCACCAAAGACCCGATGGCCATGCAACGTCTGAAAGAGGCTGCCGAGAAAGCGAAGATTGAACTCTCGAGCACCACATCTACCGAAATCAACCTGCCGTATATCTCAGCTGAGGGCGGTGTGCCAAAGCACTTGGTGAAGACCTTGACTCGCGCTCAGTTTGAGCAATTGGCACACGACTTGATTCAGGCGTGTCTGGTTCCGTGTCAGAATGCCATCAAGGATGCCAAGATTTCTACGTCAGACATTGATGAGGTGATTCTCGTAGGTGGTTCGAGCCGTATCCCTGCCGTGCAGACCTTGGTGAAGAACTACTTTGGCAAGGAGCCTTCAAAGGGTGTGAACCCCGATGAGGTAGTTGCCGTAGGTGCTGCCATACAGGGTGCCATCTTGAACAAAGAGAGTGGCGTAGGCGACATCGTATTGCTCGACGTAACTCCACTGACGCTGGGTATTGAAACCATGGGTGGCGTGATGACCAAATTGATTGACGCCAACACGACCATTCCTACCAAGAAGAGTGAAACGTTCTCTACCGCAGTGGATAATCAAACAGCTGTGACCATTCATGTGCTGCAAGGCGAACGCCCCATGGCTGCACAGAACAAGAGCATCGGACAGTTCAACCTCGAAGGCATCGCTCCGGCACGTCGTGGCGTTCCACAGATTGAAGTTACCTTCGACATCGACGCCAACGGTATCTTGAATGTATCGGCTAAAGACAAGGCTACGGGCAAGGAACAGAAGATTCGCATCGAGGCTTCGTCAGGTTTGAGCCAGGAGGAAATCGACCGCATGAAGGCCGAGGCAGAGCAAAACGCAGCCGCCGACAAGGCTGAACGAGAGAAGGTTGACAAAATGAATCAGGCCGACTCGATGATCTTCACCACCGAAAACTTCTTGAAAGACAACGGTGACAAGATTCCAGCCGACCAAAAGCCTAACATCGAAAGTGCTTTGCAACAGTTGAAGGATGCGCACAAGAATGCCGATGTGGCCGCCATCGACGCAGCCATCAACAACCTCAACACCGTAATGCAGGCTGCCAGCGCACAGATGTACAGCCAGGCAGGTGGCGCACAGCCAGGTGCAGACGCAGGCTTCAACGCTGGTGCACAGCAAGCAGGTGACGGTCAGCAAACCCAAAGCGGTTCATCTGATGACACCGTACAGGACGCAGACTTTGAGGAAGTGAAGTAAAACAAATTTATTACTTGACGATATTTAATCAAAAAAGAGGTGTAAGCCAATGGTTTACGCCTCTTTTTTTGTTTTTCGAATCTTAGCTGCATCACTTGCTTCTTATTGTTTATTGTCTTCTACTAGCAGCATTGTTGATAAAAAGTTATAACGTGATATGAAATCGGGAACTGTCTTTAATGGATAAACAGAAAGGACTAATAATTAGGGTCTGCTAACCAATAGTAACCATGCAAGCTCGTGGTATGGCAAAAACTCCTGCAAGTCCATCGAATTTG
>CAKOVA010000085.1 GCA_934120735.1 uncultured Prevotella sp. | reverse complement strand
TTCTCTAAGTTCTTTATCTTTATGGCAGCCGTGCAGGATGCCGATTTAAGCACTTCAGTAGGGGCATGGGCGTACATTGTGTTGTTCATTGCGTTAATCAATACGGTCATCTCCTTGTATTATTACCTCTTGATTGTGAAGGCGATGTACATCAAGAAAAGTGATAATCCGTTGCCCACGTTCAAGAGCCACACCAATACCAAGTTGGCATTGGCTGTATGCACAGCTGGTGTAGTGTTGTTTGGCGTATGCTATATGGTGTTCGATTGGATACATGCGGCTTCGGTAGCCATTTCGTAGTTTTACGAATTTATACATAAATGAAGTCCCTAACCTTTGGTATTTGAAATGCCATCGGGTAGGGACTTTTTTCGTTGCGTGAACACCCTTAATAACAGGCAAGTATTCTACCTCAGGTAAACTCATGCTAATTGGCATCCAAAGTCATTGAGATTGGACGTTAAAGTCATGTAGTTTGATGGCCAAACTCATGGCTATTGAAAGGACCACAATATGAAGGCAGTAGATCGGTACTTGTGAAATCTCGAATACGAATAGTATACTGTCAGAATTAATATGTATTTACTCCAGCTAATTGATGCTTTTTTCTTTTAAAATTTTGAGTTAAAGAGTTGTTATATTGAATATTTAAAGCTAACTTTGTCCTAAGAGAATGCGTGTATAGCTATATTGCAAAGCACTTTTAATAAAAGTAAAATTTTAAACTTCTGTTGTTCTTTAAACATCTTAATAACCAAGGTATAATGAGATTGTACCGATTAAAAAATAAAACTATGGAACAAAATTCTATTCGTGAGGCATCGCCCAAGCTGTCGTTTTCCGATGCCGTTCGTCAAGTTTTTAAAAAGTATGCAACCTTTAAGGGGCGTGCGCGCAGGTCAGAGTATTGGTGGTTCGTGCTGTTTTACTCTTTAGTTTTAATTGCAGCAGCTGTATTGGATAATCTTTTTGATATCACCTTTGAGTACTCTTTTTACGGAGCGATTTATTGTATTGCGGCACTCGTATTGTTCTTACCCAATTTAGCTGTTACAGTTCGGCGCTTGCATGACATTAACAAGAGTGGTTGGAATATTCTTTGGGGAATCATTCCGTTGATTGGAAGTATCTTATTGATCGTTTGGTGCTGCCAAGATTCGCAAGCAGAGGCCAATCAATACGGTGAATCTCCTAAATATTAGTAACATTTAAGTATAAAAAATAAAGAAGCAGGGACTTTCCTGCTTCTACAAAATAAGGCTGGCTCTATCGGAAAGGGAGTTAGCCTTTAAGTTCTTGTTTTAAGAATTTAGGGGTATGTCCCTTACTACTTTTGGCCACTTTTTCAGGCGTGCCCGTGGTTAAAACCATGCCGCCGCCACGTCCACCCTCTGGTCCCATGTCAATAATGTAATCGGCCAACTTGATGACATCCAGGTTGTGTTCGATGATTATAACTGTGTTACCACGATCAACCAATTGCTGAAGCACGTCCATCAAGATGCGGATGTCCTCGAAGTGCAGTCCCGTTGTTGGCTCGTCGAGGATGTACAGCGTCTTTCCTGTGTCACGTTTGGATAATTCGGTAGCCAATTTTACCCGCTGACTCTCACCGCCCGAAAGGGTAGTGGAGGGCTGTCCCAGTTTGATGTAGCCTAAGCCAACATCCTGAATAGTTTTGATTTTGTGTAGAATGTTCGGTACGGCATCGAAAAATTCTACCGCCTGATTGATGGTCATGTCCAGCACGTCGGCAATGCTTTTGCCCTTATATCTCACTTCAAGTGTCTCGCGGTTGTAGCGTTTGCCATGGCAAACCTCGCACGGCACCATCACATCGGGCAGAAAGTTCATTTCTATCGTCTTGTAGCCATTGCCACCGCAGGCCTCACATCGTCCACCTTTCACGTTAAACGAGAAGCGCCCAGGTTTGTAACCCCGTATTTTAGCCTCGGGTAGGTTGACGAAGAGCGACCGGATGTCGCTGAACACGCCCGTATAGGTGGCTGGGTTGCTGCGAGGAGTTCGCCCTAACGGACTTTGATCTACATCCACCACCTTATCTATATAGTCGATGCCTTCTATCGAATCGTACGGCATTGGCTTTTTCAGCGAGCGATAAAAATGCTTCGACAGTATGGGCTGCAGCGTTTCGTTGATGAGAGTAGACTTGCCAGAGCCAGACACGCCCGTTACGACAATGAGTTTTCCAAGCGGAAACTCCACGTCAATATCCTTCAGGTTGTTACCTTTTGCTCCCTTTATCCAAATGCTTTTGCCGTTGCCTTCACGCCGTTTCGTGGGTAACTCAATGGCTCGTTTGCCATTTAGATAATCTGCCGTGATGGTATGTTGCTGGAGCATTTGCTTCGGAGTGCCTTGAAAGACCACCTCACCCCCTTTGCGTCCAGCCTTTGGGCCAATGTCTATAATGTAATCGGCAGCTAACATCATGTCTTTATCGTGTTCCACGACAATGACAGAGTTGCCCATGTCGCGCAACTCTTTCAGTGAGTGGATGAGCCGTTCGTTATCTCTTTGGTGCAAACCAATGCTGGGTTCGTCGAGAATATACAGCACATTGACCAGTTGTGAGCCAATTTGAGTGGCCAGTCTGATGCGCTGGCTCTCGCCTCCGGACAAAGAGGCAGACGCGCGGTTGAGTGAAAGATAGTCGAGACCAACTTCCAGTAAGAAGCTCACGCGTGCTCTCAATTCCTTCACTATCTCTGTAGCAATAGCTCTTTGCTGTTTGTCCAGATGTTCCTCCACATGGTCGAGCCACTCTTTCAGTTCGGTGATATCGAGGTTGGCAATCTCTGAAATGTTTCGGTTCCATATCTTGTACGAAAGAGATTCTTGCTTGAGCCTCATCCCGTTGCATTCAGGACAAGTGGTCGTGGCAAGAAACTGGTCAGCCCATTTTTGTCCGGCTGTCGAATCATCATTCTCCATGACCGTACGCAGGTATTTGATGATGCCTTCAAAAGTGACAAAGTAATCGCTGCTGGTATGAACTAAGTGTTTGGAAATCTTGATGTTTTCAAGGCTTCCGTAAAGTATTTCGTCAACCACATCCTGCGGTATTTCTTTGAATGGAGTTTTGAGTGTCAGGTCGTATTTGTGCAAGATGGCATCGATTTGCCAGAATATCATCTGGTTCTTGTATTTGCCCAATGGAACGATGGCACCATCATGTATGCTAAGTTTGTCATTCGGAATGACTTTTGAAAGGTCAATCTCGTTGACATAGCCCAAACCTTTGCAATGCTGACAGGCACCCTCTGGCGAGTTGAAAGAGAAGATGTTGGGCGCTGGTTCACCGTATGAAATGCCGCTGACGGGATCCATCAGGCGTTTAGAGAAGTTGCGTATCTCGCCCGTTTCTTTGTCCATAATCATGATGACACCGTCGCCTTGCCTCATGGCTATCTGTACTGTTTTCTTCAGTCGCTCATCATCTTTGCCACGCACCTGCAACTTGTCGATCACCACCTCAATGTTGTGGTTCTTGTATCGGTCAACCTTCATGCCGCGAACAATCTCCTTGATTTCTCCATCTACCCGCATGTAGAGATAGCCTTTGCGCCGCATACTCTCGAAAAGTTCGCGATAGTGCCCTTTTCTTTGCCTTACCAAGGGAGACAAAATGTAGATGCGCTTGTCGGCATAGTCGTTGAGAATCATCTCAATAACCTTCTCTTCAGTGTATTTTATCATTTTTTCACCCGACAGATAGCTGTATGCCGTACCGGCCCGGGCATAGAGAAGGCGCAGGTAGTCGTATATTTCAGTGGTTGTACCAACGGTAGAGCGGGGATTTTTGTTGGTGGTTTTCTGCTCGATGCTGATAACTGGAGACAGTCCTGTGATTTTATCTACGTCGGGTCTTTCCAGGTTACCGAGAAAGTTTCTGGCGTATGCCGAGAACGTTTCGATATATCTTCGTTGGCCTTCGGCAAAAATAGTGTCGAATGCCAAGGATGATTTTCCTGAACCTGATAAGCCTGTAATAACGGTGAGTGCATTGCGTGGAATCTCTACATCGATGTTCTTAAGATTGTGTACGCGTGCACCCCATATATTAATCTTTTCGTCTTCGCGAGTCATTTGTATCCTGTTGCTTCCTAAATTGTTTTATTTACCCATCTTGGTGCCACCATCTTCATTGTATCCTCTCAATAAATTGACATCTGTTTTGATGTTGAAAGTTCTTCCATCGGCACCCTTTGCTTTGACTAAACAGAAGTAAACGCCTTGCTTCACGTCTTTGCCTTGGAACTTTCCATCCCAACCATCGGCTGGATTTGTCCACTCGAATAGCTTTTGTCCCCATCGGTTGAAAATGTATGCCTTGAACTCTGTCAGACTTTGCCAACCGTCTTTGGCTTTATAGATGTCATTGATGCCATCACCATTAGGAGAAAAAGCATTAGGCATTTCCAGCTTACTTTCTGAAATAGAAACAGTTATCGGTGATGCGTCAGACCAATATTCCTCTGTATACTTCACCGAGTCAGTGCCATGAGTGAAGATGGCGTAGAGCACAACTCGATGCGAACCCGCCTTGGTGAAGGTCACTTCGGTATCTTGTTCGTAGCGTATGAGATATGGTTTCTCTTCACCTTCAAGGGAAAATCGCCATTCGTAATAAGCGTTCCAGTCGCCTTGGTTCGCTACATTTGTTGAAAATTTGGCCTTTAAAGGTGCTGAACCACTAAATTCGGTGACCGCCTCACTCGTTTCGCTATCTATAGTTGTGAAGATGGCAGATGGACTTATTGTGGGTATCTCTTGTGCCTTGATGTGCAAAGAGCTTAGCAGTATGAGGATGAATAGGGCTGTCTTAATTTTCATTTTTGATTCGTTTTGAACAACAAGGATAGTGGAATCCGAAGACAAAGATAGTAAAAGATTCATGACTAATAGTGAGGTGTTGAATATTTTTTTGTATTTTTGCAGTTAAATAAGGATGAAAACGATGAAGATGAAACCTATATTTAAAAATATATTACTGGCGGTTTTAATGCTTTTCAGCATTGATACCATTGCGCAAGTCAATCAATGGCGTGACATATATGAAGCCAAAAAGAAAGATACCGTATTCGGCATTGCTCGAAAATATGGTGTTTCCGTTCCCGATTTGATGGATGCTAATCCTGAAATGAAAGAGGAAGGATATGAGTTGAAGAAGGGGGATACCGTTTTCATACCATTTGTTAAGAATCAGACTGCTGCGACAACAGGGTCGGTCAAGACACAAACACCTGCGACAAAAGCATCTGCCAAACCGCAATTGGTTAGCAATATGGACATTACCAAGCGTGCCATTCGCATCGGTGTGATGCTCCCTTTGCACGATGTTGATGGCGATGGCAGGAGAATGGTGGAGTATTATCGTGGCTTGTTGCTGGCATGTGATGACTTAAAGGCAAAGGGCATTTCGACCGATATCCATGCGTGGAATGTTCCGATTGATGTTGACATCCGCCAAACGTTGCTGGATCCGAATGCCAAAAGTTGTGACATTATTTTCGGTCCGTTATACACCAAGCAAGTAAAACATCTGGGAGATTTTTGCAAGAAGTTTGGAATTAAAATGGTCATTCCGTTCTCCATCGAAGGTGGTGAGGTGGCCAATAATCCTCAGATATTCCAAATATACCAGTCGGCAGACAGTCAAGCACAAGACGCCATACGTGCTTACTTGGATCGTTTCCCTAATCATCATCCGGTATTCATTGACTGTAATGATGCTACGAGTACAAAAGGCATCTTCACTTTTTCGTTAAGAAAGCAGTTGGAAACCAAAGGTATCAAGTATAACATCACCAACTTGAAGTCGAGCGAGGAAGCTTTTGCGAAGTCATTTAGCTTGTCAAAGCCTAATGTTGTCATTCTGAATACCGGGCGTTCGCCTGAACTGAACGTGGCGTTGGCAAAGATTGATGGGCTGAAGGCAGCCAACCCCGCACTGTCGGTGTCGTTGTTTGGTTACACAGAGTGGCTGATGTATACGAAAGTGTATTTCGATTACTTCTGCAAGTATGAAACTTATATACCGACAGTTGCTTATTACAACGCCCTCTCTCCTCAAACCAAGCGGATTGAATATAAGTATCGACAGTGGTTTAAGGAAGAGATGCAAGGCGCTCTTCCACGGTTTGCACTGACTGGTTACGATCAAGCAAGTTATTTTTGTCAAGGACTTCATCGGTATGGCATGAACTTCTCAGGAAGCAAAGCGGAGAATATGCATACGCCATTGCAAACTCCATTACATTTCAGGCAAGTCGCTAACGGTGGCAGACAGAATGCCAATTTCATGTTGATTCATTATAAGAACAACCGAACCATCGAGAGTATCACTTATTAAAGAATCGCTTTTGAAAGTTTTTTAAATGAAAAAGTCGGTATTTTCTCTATTGTTCATCTTGTCTCCTTTGTGGCTTTTAGCCCAAGTAGGCAACTATCGTAACGAGTTTGCTGTGGGCGTGAATGGCGGCTATGTCCTCAGTAATGTCGGCTTCGTACCCAAAGTTACGCAAGGCTTGCATGGGGGCATGACAGGAGGACTCACGTTGCGTTATACATCAGAGAAGTATTTCAAGACCATTTGCTCTATTTATGCCGAGGTGAACTATACACAAGGAGGGTGGAAAGAAAACATCGTTGACTTGAAAGATCAACCAGTTGTAAACAGTGAAACAGGCCTCGCCGAAGAATATAGCAGAACCATTAACTATATACAAGTACCCGTTTTCGCCCATTTGGCATGGGGAAAAGAGGGCAGAGGCTTTCAATTTTTCTTTCAAGCTGGTCCTCAGTTCGGTTATATGCTGAATGAAAATACCAGTCTAAACTTTGACTTGGACCATGCAAACATGAATGACAGAGCTAATAAAGAGACAACCCAATACCGCATGCCCGTGGAACACAAGTTTGATTATGGCATTGTAGCGGGCATCGGCGTGGAGTATTCGTTGCCTAAGTTGGGTCATATCTTACTTGATGCGCGTTATTATTATGGTTTGGCAAATATCTATGGCGATACCAAGAGAGATTATTTTGCCAAGTCCAACTTGTCTAATATCGTAGTAAAGCTATCTTATCTTTTTGATATAACTAAAACCAATTTAAAAAAATAAATCTATGTTTGAAAATCAACCTAAAGGCCTTTTTGCTTTGGCACTGGCCAACACCGGCGAACGATTTGGTTATTACACCATGATTGCCGTGTTTGTATTGTTTTTAAGAGCTAACTTTGGATTGGATCCTGGTACGGCTGGTATGATTTACAGTGTGTTCCTTGGACTGGTTTACTTCCTTCCACTGGTGGGTGGTGTACTTGCAGACAAGTTCGGTTTTGGCAAGATGGTCACCATTGGCATCGTGGTGATGTTCCTGGGTTACCTGTTCTTATCCATCCCATTGGGCGGTGAGACGTTTGCACTCTTAGTAATGTTACTCGCTTTATTTTTCATCAGCTTTGGTACAGGCTTGTTCAAGGGCAACTTGCAAGTAATGGTAGGTAACCTTTACGATGATCCGAAGTA